>CAKQNH010000091.1 GCA_934255105.1 uncultured Pirellulaceae bacterium | reverse complement strand
GACGCGTGTCGGGCAAGACCGACGTTATCACTCAGTGGTCGATGGGAGATGTGGAGGAAGCCGGTCTGCTGAAGATGGACTTCCTGGGGCTGCGGAACTTGACGATCCTCGCCAAATCGGTGCAGATCATCGAGCAGACGACCGGTGAGCAGCTCGACCTGCTGAAGATTCCCTTGGATGACAAGCGAACTTTCGCACTCTTGCAACGCGGCGAGACCAAGGGGGTTTTCCAGTTGGAAAGCGGCGGTATTCGCGATTTGTTGCAGCGGATGAAGCCTGACCAATTCAGCGACATCATCGCTACCAACGCGCTCTATCGCCCAGGACCGTTAGAGGGCGGCATGGTCGACGATTACGTAGCGGTAAAACACAAACGCAAAGAGGCGGTCTACCTGCACGAAGTATTGAAGGATATCCTCGAAGAGACCAACGGCGTGATGGTCTACCAAGAGCAGGTGATGCGGATCCTGAATCGCTTGGGAGGTATCGAACTGGCCGCTGCCTACACGTGTATCAAGGCGATTAGCAAGAAAAAAGAATCTCTGATCGCTCAGAACGAATCGAAGTTCATCGAAGGGGCCACATCGAAGGGGCTTACCGAAAAGCAAGCTCGCGAAATGTGGGAGATGATTCTCAAATTCGCAGGTTATGGTTTTAACAAATCGCACAGTACGGCTTATGCGCTGCTGGCCTATCAAACCGCTTACTTGAAAGCCCACTATCCGGTTGAGTTCATGGCGGCGCTGCTGTCGGGCGATATCCCCGGCCGCAACTTCAAACGCAAGGACTCGTTGATCGAGCACATCGAAGACTGTGCCCGGATGGAGATCGAAGTCGTGCATCCCGACGTCAATTCGTCCGATGTCGATTTTGCCGTGGATGACAAGAAGATCTATTTTGCTCTATCGGCTATCAAGGGGTGTGGCGGCGGTGCGGCGGAAGCCATATCGACCGAGCGCAAGGCCAATGGACCGTTTAAGAATATCTACGAATTCTGCGAACGAGTGGAAGCCAGTAGCTGCAATCGCGCTGCCATCGAAACGCTTATCAAAGCGGGTGCGTTTGATTCCACTGGCGCGAATCGCGCACAGCTCATGTCGGTCGTCGAACGGGCCATCCAAGCCGGCTCGGCGGCCCACGCCGATCGCCGCAGTGGCCAGATGAATCTGTTTGGCGAAGAGACCGCTGAGCCCGAAGATGAAGTCGCCACCACCCACCTGCCCGAGATGGACGAGTTTCCCGATAAAGCCAAATTGATGATGGAGAAGGAGGTGCTGGGCATGTACCTCTCCGCTCACCCTCTAGAGGAGTATCAAGCGCTGCTGGCTACTTTCTGTTCGCACGAGACCACCAACCTGAAGGATGTCAAAGATCGCCAAGAGGTGATCGTGGGAGGAATGATCTCGTCGATCAAATTGGCCAATACGAAGAATCCGAAACCGGGGGCATCGAGCAGATACGCAAACTTCGATTTGGAGGATGTGCAGGGGGCCGTGCGCTGTATCTGCTGGCCCGACGGCTATGAAAAGGTGGGGCACCTAATACAGCCCGAGTCGGTGGTGATCATGCGCGCTACCGTCGACAAACGCGGCGGCAGCGACGATGTCAACTTGCTGGCCAACGAGATTATTCCCATTGCCGAAGCGGAGGCACGCTTTACCGCCGGTCTGCGAATTCACCTGGATCAGGAGCGCCATGCCGAAGAGTTGCTCGGCCGGCTCAACGAAGTCCTCCGCGGCTACCCAGGGAGTATGGATGTGTTGGTCGCCCTCAAGCTCACCTCGGGGGATGTGGTGCAGATGCGCAGTCGGCGGCACAAGGTTGATATTACCCCTGAATTGAGAGGTCGGCTGGATGATCTGCTAGGTAGCGACAGCCACCGCTTGATGATCTCCCCTCCCAAGCCCAAGCAGCACAGCGGCGGCGGAAGGCGCGGCCGAGGCTAGCCGCCCCTGCGTAGCAAACGCGCGCTTGCCCGTTTTTAGGTAGAACGGGCACTCCTGCCCGTTTTTGGGTAGAACGGGCACTCCTGCCCGTTTTGGGGTAGAACGCGCACTCCTGCCTTTTTATACCCCACAAGTCATTCCCTGCCGGCGCAAATCGCTCCTTTGCCCAAGCGAATCGCACCCCTGCCCGCGCAGCGGGAGGGGTCGAGCCTAGGCGAGGGGGAGGGCCGAAACGGATTAACGGATTGCACAGATGTAAATTGCGCTTGCCATCTCCCTCGTTTGGTATAGGCCTCTCCCAGAGAGAGAGGGCCCAGTGCGAGCAGAGCTAGTGTAAGAACATCGATAGGGAAAAGGCTCGTGAAAAGTTGTGGGATAAAAAATCCCCAACGCCTCGCAGCAAGCTATGCTTCTGTGTGCTGTAGACAGCCGTCCCAAATCTTTCGTCTCAAATATTCTGGCTGTGGGGGCCCTCAAATCCTATCGCTTTGTTGCGTTTCGCCCCGCGGGCAACTACTCTCAAAGGAATAGGAAGCGCGCAGCCCTCGCGCCGCTAGTTCTCGACCTTTTCGACCGAAGGCAAAAAAACCCATGCGTCGCCATCCAATTTTCATTCACCGCGGTGCGGCAATTGTGTTGTTGATCACCGCCAGCCTTTGCCCGCTGGTACCCGCTCATGCTCAGACGAGCAGCACAAGCACAAGCACGAGCAGCACAAGTACAAGCAGCACAAGCACGAGTAGCACGAATAATGCACCGTTGCCTGGAGGGGTTCAGATTGACCCTCAAGGTGTCCTGCGGACCATCTATGCGGACCCGCGCGTGACGATGCAGCGTCTGAGGGCTGCCAAACAGTCTCTGCCGCAGCACTTAGCCAAACCCAGTCCACAGCGCAAGATTTCGCTCAATCGACTCGAAGCCGCGGTGGCCCAGCAAGTGGCCAAGGGGGAACGACCTTCGGCTGAGATGATCGCGCTAGCTGGATTGACGCAACTGGAGTATGTGTTTTTCTATCCCGACTCAGGGGATATCGTTATTGCAGGCCCCGCCGAAGGCTTTGCGCAAGACGCCTTGGGGCGTTTGGTCGGCGTCGAATCGGGCAAGCCCTGCTTGTTGCTCGACGATTTGATCGTGGCGCTTCGAGCCTATGCACCCGCCGGAGATAAAACCAGCACAATTAGCGTTTCGATCGATCCGACCAAAGAAGGGTTGGAGCGAATGCAGGCGACACTACAGAGTTTCGGTGGCAAGTTCGGTGGTCCGGGCGATGTGCCCCGCGTCGTGAACAGCCTGCGCCAGGCGCTCGGTTTCAACGAAGTAACCATCACTGGCATTCCAGCCGGTACCCACTTCGCGCACGTGCTGACCGAGGCTGATTACCGTATGAAGCTAATTGGCATTGGGCTCGAGGCACCTCCCGTACCGATGGCCACCTACATCTCCAGACTGACTGTGGCCATGGCCGCAGGCAATTCGTTGATCCGTTGGTACTTTGTGCCCGACTACGAAGCCATCGCAGAAAGCGAAGATGGCTTGGCCATGCAGTTGGTTGGACAGGGGGTCAAGTTGGTCGGTGAAGATGAATTGGTCGCTCGCGACGGTTCGCGCCAAAGCTCGGGACGCAAGGCCAATGGTGCCAGCCGTGTGTTTACCGGCGAGTTCACCAAGAAGTTCAAGCAGATTGCGGATAACAGTGCGGTTTATGGGCAACTGCGAAATTTGGTCGACATGACCATCGCTGCCGCCTACATTCAGGATCGCGACTTGTACCAACAAGCAAATTGGGATTTGGGGATCTTCGCGGATGAAGATCGGCTGCCTGTGGTGGTGCTCCAAGCACCGCAGCGAGTTGAGACGGCCATCAACGCGATCATGATGGGTGGCCGGCTGGTGACTCCCATTGGCGGCGGTGTGCTGATGCAGGTGCGTCATGCACTTGAGCAAGATAACATCCGCGCCGATGAAGGTGGCAAAATCAAAGCCGAACGCGACCAAATCAAGCTTGAAGGACTCGCTGACAACCAGTGGTGGTGGGATTAACTGGGGCTGGCAACGCTTGCGTCAACTTTGAACAGCCGCAGTAGTGCGGCGCGAAGTTCGCGGACCTTGAGCGGCATGGCGAGCAGCATCCGCTTGGGGCCCACCTTGGCATTGCGAATGACAAACTGCTGCTTGCGATCGACCAGCAGAATTGCCGGGATGTGTGCCGTATGAGGTTGGCTGCCAAATTCATTGAAGGCATCCAGGGCGGCACCACCTAGCTCTGGCGCACTGAACAGCACACAGTCGGCGGGCGGCTCTTCGTCGGGGACAAAACGCGCCAACGCACGGCCTGGATCGCTGATGACCAACACGCGATAGCCCCGTTTCTTGAGCTTGTCGCGAATCAAGTCCTGGAACTCCATCTTGCTCTCAACCAACAAGATCGTTTTATTGGCTCCCTCGGTGGCCGCTTCAACGGCGGCCGGATCATCTTTTTTGCCAGCCGCGATGCGCGCCGTGGTCAGCGTATCGCCGGCTTCCAGTCGATCGAGCGTCGTGCGTAGATCCTCCAGCATTTCATCGGGCGTCTGGTAGCGTTTCGTCGGGTCGAACTCCATCGCCTTGTGCACAATGGCAGCTACGTTGATCGGTACGTCGGGATCGACTTTATTGATGTGCGGCACCTCGCGAAAACGGCTGACGTTCAGTCGGGCCATGCGGTCGCGGGTCTCAGTCAGCGGGGATTCACCCGTCAGCATGTGATACAACATGCTGCCCAAAAAGTAGATGTCGCTCCGCGAGTCATCCTTGCGAACACCCGTGCCGCGTTCCAAAGCGGCGTAATCAATCGCTCGTGCGCTGGGGCAATCCGCCAACGCAGCTTCGTTGCTGGTATCCGCCAGCGCAGCCAAACCGAAATCCACCAGCTTGCCTCTTCCCTGAGCCGTGACCAATACGTTGCTCAACTTCATGTCGCGGTGCGTGACCCCTTTGGAAGCTGCAAAGGCCAACCCGTTGGCCACGTCGCGAGTGAGTTGCAAAGCGGTCTTGGCGTCGATCTTGCCGCGAATCTTGGTTAGCTCGCGCAGTGTTTGACCTTCGACAAATTCCATAACCATAAACGGATTGCGCGGATCGGAGTCGACTTCGTAAATGGCCACGATGTTGGGGTGCCGCAAGTCGATTCCCACGCGGGCTTCGCGCATAAATTGCTCGACTTGGACCGGTTCGCTGCGGTGCCGACGGCGCAAGACCTTGACCGCTACTACACGTCCCGTTTCGCGATGGACCGCACGATAGACGCGTGCAAACGTACCCGCACCAATCAGGTACAACACCTTGTACGGGCCATAGAAGTAGCCCGTCCGCTCCCCTTTGAGAATGCGGTCGACCTGCAACCGCGTCAGTAGCTCGCGGCGCTGCAGTACGCGGAGCAAATCGTCACACGAGCCGTCAATACCGCCAACTTCCGACCATGCGCGCTCGACATCTATGGGTTCCAACAACCCGAGCTCGACGATCCGTTGCGAAAGCTGTGTAGGAGTAAAATCGACCATGAAATAAAGTACTAAATCAAGTGAAGACAAGCTGATGCACAAGGCCGGCCAATGATTTGCCCAATCCTTGATACTAAGCAAACCGCAGCAAAAACGCAAATCAATTGAACTTTAACATTAGCACCGCGAGTGAAACTGCCGTCGTCGCCGCAGTCGCCAGACTTTCGAGATCAGGCGCGAGATCCAAAGTCTGGCGACTTCGGCGACACATTTTCGCGACGATATGGGCCCCGTGTTGTAAAGGAGATACGAAAAAAGGGATGCTCGAAACGCGTTCGAACATCCCTCCTTCGGAGAGCACACAGCCAAACTAGGACTTTTGGTGCCGTGGCGAGGCATCCTAGGCTGTGTTCAGCAAATCTTCTAAGTGGCGTAAGCTTCTTGCTTGCGGTTCGAGGTCCGCGGGCCGGAAGCTTACGCCACTGCCGCATAACGCTCTACTCGCCGCCGAGTTGATTGAGTTTGTCCAGCGTCTCGTCGCGCTCGCGGCGAGTAGCTTCTAAGTCGAATACCAAATACTTCATGTCCAGACGCAATTGGCCCAGAGCCTCTTGTACCAGCGTCAAGATGCGTCGGCGGCGGACGCTGCTTTCGGTGACGCGACGCAAGGCAGGAAGCAAGCCCACGCGGTGCTCTAGCGGAAGGGCTTCGATGCGTTCAATCAGTTCCAGCATGTCGGTTGGAATGTCGCTGTGTTGAGTCACTTCTTTGCGAACTGGTGCAGAACTCATAGTTTGGCCTCCGAAGAAAGATGCGTGTCGTCACTGGTTGGGTCGAGCTTGTTGGTTATCTAAAGCAGCGCCAGTGCCAGACAGCCAACCCACCTGCGATAATAGCAGTAAGTTGTTTAATTTCAAGGACTTAGCAAATTCGACACAATCCTTGCTGTTTATCTGTGTTGCCTAAACGCATCATCGATTGCTCTAGAGATATAGCTTAAGTTCTTCTATAATCTGGACTTGCGCCGTTTGCAACCCACTCCAGCCAAATGTTGCACGGCGGCAACATTTTTTACCCCTCGGTGTCGATTTTCCTCATTGGACAAGCGGTGAGGTCCAACGACATCTGTTTTTGGAAGTCGCACATGCAAACGGATACTTGCAGAGCACCCACCCATCGGCGTGAGACGCATAATAATTGTCGTTGCCGAAGTCGCCGGACTTTGGATGTTACTTCGGCTACCTATGACCACGCCACTCGCAGCCGCAGCGGATTGCTGTGCCTGCTGCTGATCGCCCTGTGTGCGGGAGTGGCGGCAGCCCAGCGCATCGATTCCTTCGAGGCGGGGGAATTGCGTTGGCTTTTGGTCGATAGCGATTGCCAGGCCGAACTGGTCACCCATGAGATCAGCCAGGTCATGCCTCACAGCGGCAGTTCATCCGAGCTCTTGGAACTGGCCTGTAGGCCGGGGACGATGGCCCTGCTGGCTTATCCTATCGAACCCTGCCGGATCTTAAATGAATTTCAGCCTTCAGTATGGGTTCGCAGCAGCAGCGGCCGCATCCAGCTAGGGGTACGCGTGCTGTTCCCTCAAGCGGAGCATCCGGTGACCGGCGGCAAACTGAGCACGATTTTGTGGGGCGACGTCTATTCCGAAACCGGTCAGTGGCAGATGCTGCGAGTGGACGATTTGGAGAAGAAGCTGGCCGAGGAAATGATCGGGCTCAGGCAGCAATTCGATTCCGGTTTAGCGCTGGACAATCCGGTCATCGACTGTCTGGTCGTCAACGGCTACACGGGGCCTGGGCGATGCCGCATGCAAGTGGACGATTTGAACTTGCGCGGCTTGGTTTCCTTGGCAGCCACCGGTCAACCTCCCCCGCCGAACTGGCGCGAGCAGTGGCGCTGGCGGCCCGAACCATTGATGACTGCAGAACAGCGATACTGGCAGCAGGGCAATCGCCCGGTGACTTGGCTCCACTACCATCAAGAGTCGCTGCCGTGGCTGAAATCGCTGGGGTTTTCCGGTTTGATATTAGAGCAGGTTCCCAGTCAGCGGCAGTTGGCCAGCATGGCCAGCGCCGGGCTGGGGGCGATCATTCCACCGCCGCCGCACAATTTGGCATTCGATGCTGCGGCAGCGCCGGCCATCGAAGGCTGGTTTATCGGAGCAGCCTTGGATGCTCGTCAAGCCGATACCGCTCGCGCTGCCGCCATGCGCGTAGCACAAATGCCCGGCGAGCTGCAACGGCCACTGGTCGCCGAGGCGCTCGAGCAGTACTGGCTGTTCAGTCGCATCGCCGATCAAGTCGTGCTGCCATTCCCCGCAGCCACCACGACTGGTACGACGCGCGAAAAGATGGCCTGGGCCCAGCAGAATTTGGAGACCACTAAAAAGCGTGGACAGGGTTGGGTTTCGATTTGGGTCGGCCCCAACCCCGCCTTGGTTGACCAGCTTCGCGCAGCCCAGCGGGTGATCGAGCCCGACAGCGAATTTGATGAGGTGCAAGCCAATCCGCTCGGTCTGCGGCACCAGGTAGCATGTGCGGTGATGTCGGGGGCGCGCGGTATCGCCTTTCGAACATTCCAGCCGCTGGAGATCAGCGGAGCCGGGCAGGGGGCCACCCTGGCCTCGCTGCGGTGGATCCACGATGATCTGGCAATATGGGGTCCCTGGATCGTCGGCGGCCAGACAACCACGCCACCCACGCTAGACCGCGATGACTTCAGCACGGTCGCTTGGAGCGCGTCGCAGAGCCGATTGGTGTTGGCTGTGGCCAGCAGCCCCGCGGCGCAGTACTGTGTTCCCAACACATACGCGCGGCCGCTGACCCTGTCGCTGGCCGGCCCCACTTCGCCGCAACAAGTTTTGCGTCTGGGGGGTGGGCGATTGCAACGCATGGACGTCGAGCAGACGGCAGCCGGGCTGACTTGGTCGGTCGAGCAGCCGGAACCGATTGAAAGCTTCATAGTGACATCCAATCCGCTGGTGATCGAATTTGCCCGCAAGCAAGTGAGCAAACAAGCTGACCAGCGAGCCGCCGATCAGTTGGAGGTCGCCTCGTACAACTTGGGCTTGGCCAGCAAAGTGGTCCAGGCTCGCTACCCAGTGATTACGGGAGACCCCACGCGCTCTGCGGCCGCCGAAGATTTGCGCCGTTTAGGCACCGCCCGGCGACACATCGAGCAGGGCTACCAGTCACTGCACGCCCGCCAACCCACGGCGGCAACCACTCTGGCACTGCGCGGCAGCGATCGCGTTCAAGCGGTGTTGTCGGACGCTTTCGACGTGGCTACCAGCAATCTCGCCACGCCGCAATCCAGCCCGCTAGTGGTTAGCCCAGTCGCGCTGGGATACCACTGGCAACTGGCCGCAGCCTGTGAGCGCAGCGAATGGCACGACCTGCCCATTCCCGGTTCCGAATTCGGCTCGCCGCAGCAGATGGAGGCACTCGGTTGGTCGCTAGAACAACGACCGCTCGAGCAGGCCGATCTGCAAGTCGAGTTTTTGCCGCCGCAAGCAGAACGCTCCGCAGGCTTGCGTTTAGCTGCTTACGCCAGCACTGCAGTGGGTGGCGCAGCCGCGCGCACGACCGGTAACACGGCTCTGCAAAGCTCTCCCCCGATCGCGGGCGGCTACGAAGGCGCCTCGTCTCGCGTCCGCAGTTCGCCCGCCCAAGTCCGCGCCGGTGAGCTCGTCCGCGTGGCCGGTCGAGCGCGGATCCTGCAGGCACCCGCCTCGCCCGACAGCGGCTTGCTCGTCTACGACAATCAAGCCGGGCCGAGCTTGGGACAATTGGTCCGCGGCAATGCAGGTGATGTAGTCTCTATCGAACTGTATCGCTTTGTGGTCGCCGACGGGGAATTCCGCATCCTTGCCGAGTGCCGTGGTCAGTGCGATATTGTCTTGGAATCGCTGTCGACCAGCGTCATTGCGCCGGCCGTCAACCGCCGCAGCTTCACCACCAATCCCAACGAAATCCAGTAGTGCATTCACGTGGGATAAGCTTCCAGCTTGTCACAAAGAATAAACTTCCAGCTTGTCACGTGGGATAAACTTCCAGCTTGACACGTGGGATAAGCTTCCAGCTTGTCACGAAGTTTAAACTTCCAGCTTCTCACGAAGAATAAGCTTCCAGCTTGTCACGTAAAATTACTCCCAAATCGCAAGCCGAAAGCTTACGCCACTTTTTTCCCAACCCTAAATCTCCTCTTTGACAAAGCACCCGGCGATGGCTAACCCTAAGCTCACACGCGACGCGCTGGACATTTGGCAAGCCGGTGTTGAGGCCGTGACACCGTCCCGGTTGTTTCGCGACAAAGTGCGGCTGGAAGGGACTTGCCTAGTCGTCGAGCACGTCGAGCTGGAACTCTCTGGCGTGCGCCGCCTGGTAGTCGTGGGTGCCGGTAAAGCGGCCGCTGCGATGGCTGTCGCCCTGCAGCAAGAAGTGCTGTCCAAGTTACAATTGGCCCTGCCGTCTCTGGAACTGCAAGGCTGGATCAATGCACCCGCCGATGCGTTTACGTCTGCCGATGCCCACGCACTAGAACCGATTCACCTGCACGCCGCGCGGCCACCAGCGATCAACGAACCGACTCCGCAAGCGGTTTCGGGCACCGGAGAAATTCTGTCACGGGTCAGCGGACTGCAGGAGGAAGACATTTGTGTCGTGCTGATCTCCGGCGGAGGCAGTGCCCTGCTCTGCTCACCCACGGAAGGGGTCACGCTGGAGAGCAAGGTCGACGTGACCCGCAAACTGGCGGCTGCGGGGGCCACCATTGAAGAGTTGAACACCGTTCGCCGCTGTCTCTCTGATGTGAAAGGAGGAGGCCTGCTGCGGCGCTGCGGGGCCGGGACGGTGATCGTTCTGATCATCTCCGATGTCATCGGCGATCCTCTGGAAACCATTGCCTCGGGGCCGACGGTGGTGAGAGCACCGGAACGGGTCGCTGAAGACGCGGTGGCCGCTCGTGAGATTCTGCACCGTCTCATTCCCGATCCCGCCGCGATCCTGAAGGGCGCGCCCACGGCGGGGGCCTCGCTGCT
>CAKQNH010000090.1 GCA_934255105.1 uncultured Pirellulaceae bacterium | reverse complement strand
GGAATGGGTCGACGACAACTCCCTGCTGGTCAACCGTGAGACACTGTATGACTTGCGTCTTGAACTGCCGATCTGGAGCTTTCGCGCCAAGACATTTGAAGTGAAGCGCGACGGTAGTGGCGAGAAAACTCAAACCGTGTTTGGCGGAAAACTGTGTTACGCTGTGACGGTCAGCAAATCCTCCGAGTCGGCTTTTATCGTTGGTGCAGTCGACTTGCCGGGCCCCATGGTGCGGGAGACGGTCGAAGCGTTAGACCCCGAAAGTCTATGGGTCATTCGCACCGGCCACGCAGTGAAGCGGGAAATCAACTGCGGAGAGTATAACTCTCAAGTCCGCGAGGCGCTGATGCAACAGATCGCAAACAACAACTGGGTCTACGATCCGACGGCTAGCACTACCATCAAGGCCGAGATGGGGCGCAGTGAAACACAGTCGGTTACTTACAAATCAATGGGCGGCGGCACAGAATCGCACACGGTCACGATCACCCCGTTCTATAGCCATATGTGGTTGGTTTACGACGGCAAAACCGCGTGGTCGGCGGGCGGCAGTAGCGGAGCGCCCGGAGTGATGTTTCTAAAACCCGGTGAATCCGCGCAGGGCCAGGCCGATGAATTGCAGAAGCCGGATCCCGAACTGTTCCGTCGCTCCGACATTCCAGAGAAGATTTTCGATCCCAGTAAAAAGCAGGGGCTTGGGTCGAGCCTCATCAGCGCCGCTGGCCTAACACCGGACTAACACTGCTTCTCGTCAGATATACCCCCAACACCCGGCAGCGTGTCGTATCCTCAGCCGTCACTCAGCGTTAGGCTAACACTGTGACGAAGCGGACATAACACGTTTGCACAACCAAGCATCTCAAGGAATAGCAAGTATGTACCGAATCACATTTCTCGCCCTAGCGGTAAGTTTACTGCCGATCGTTTCGATGGCCGCTGAAGCGCCTGACAAGAGACCTTTGCTGGCTGGGGCGGCCACTGCCAATATTACCCCTTGGCTAGGCGATGGATTGGTCGGCAACTTCGGCACACCGCCACCTGCCAAATACGTTCATGACGAGCTGCACGCGCGGTGCTTCGTGCTAGACGATGGCGAGACGCGGATTGCGCTGGTAGTCATCGACAACATCGGCATCGCCCGTGAAGTGTTGGACGAGGCCAAACGGCAGGTGACTGAAGCGACCGGGTTGCCGGCAGATCGGATGCTCATGTCCTGCACGCATACGCATTCGTCGGTGAGTACCCGAGGGAAGAATGCAGACCAACCTGATCAGGAATTTTCTGACTACCAACGCTTCGTGGCCCATCGGATTTCCGACGGGGTACAAAACGCGATTCACAATCTCCAGCCTGCGCGAGTGGCCTGGGGGACGGTCGACCTACCTGGCCAAGTATTCTGCCGACGCTGGTTGTTGCAGCCAGGGAGTGCGGTGTACAGCCCATTCGGTGAACTGGAGCAGGTCAAGATGAATCCGGGGAGACGCCCCGATCTGCTCGAGCCCGCCAGTCCTGTCGATCCTCAGATCGCGTTTCTAGCGATCGAGACTCTCGATGGACGACCGCTGGGTCTGTTGGCTAACTACTCGCTGCACTACGTGGGGGGGACTGGTGCCAACGACATCTCCGCCGATTACTTTGCTATGTTTTGCGACCGAGTCCAAGAATTGTTGAACGCCGACCGGCTGGAGCCGCCCTTTGTGGCAGCCATGAGCAACGGTACCAGTGGCAACATCAACAATAACGACTACTCAAAACCCTCCGAGCGACGCAAGCCGTACGAACAAATGCGATTGGTGGCCGACCAATGCGCGCAGGCCGTTGTCGGGCAGTATGCGAACCTTGAATGGCACGACCATGTGCCGCTGGACATGCGGCAACAGGAACTTGAGTTGGCCGCTCGTAAGCCCACGCCTGCGCAGCTCGCGCACGCTAAGAAGGTTCTGGCCGATCCCGATCCCGATCGCCGCGACGAGTTTCCGCACGAGCGGAACTATGCCCAAAGAGCGGTTCGCATGCAGGAGTCGCCCGATACGGTCAGCATCATTCTTCAAGCCGTGAGGATCGGCGACCTGGGCATTTCCGCCATTCCCTTCGAGGTCTTCACCGAAACCGGCCTCGAGCTAAAGGCCTCCAATCCATTTAAGCCCAGCTTCACGATGGAACTGGCCAACGGCAGCAATGGCTATCTCCCTACCCCCGAGCAACACCGGCTCGGCGGCTACGAGACCTGGCTGGGCACCAACAGGGTAGAAATACAGGCCACGGTCAAGATCGTCGATGTCCTGCAAAAGTTGTTTGCGGAATTGGCCGAATCGCCCTAAGCCGTTGCCGCCGGAGAAAGTTTGCCGCTTGCTAATCCTTAGATCGACGTGCAAACATTGAAATAAGTACAGGAGAAAGGCGTGGCGCACAAATGGCTGCGCCATACGGTACAACCCCTCCAACTAACGCTACTTCAATCAACCGGGCATTCCAGTTAGCGTTGAACCGAGACAGGTGGTAGCAAATCTGCGGTTGGTGAGGTCTCCGCCGAGGAGTACTTCTGACTTTGACAACGCTTCGCGGCGGAATGTGCCAACGAGTCGCTACCACCGTCCTACCTTTCGTGCAGAAGACCGCTCAAGGTGTAGGAGTCAGCGTTGTGAACTGTCGAATTGTGACCAGCCAAACTGTGCAGCGGCAAAAACTGCCAAGCTGTGTGGCAGGTGCGCGGCGACGCGCCTTTTCCTTAATCGAAATCATCATCGTGATCACCGTCACCGCGATTATTTCGGCCGTTGCCTTGCCACGCTGGCAAAGTTCAGTTGAGCGCGCCAAGGTGACAGGCATGCGGCGCACGGTCGAAGCGGATATAGATCAATTGCGTCGCCGCTGCGTGCGCCGGGGGAAAACGATTTCGCTGACGATTGTGCCAGCTTCTGCCTCGTTGCTGATCAGTCCAGCCCAACCTGGCTTTATCGGTGATGCTGCGGGGGTCGTGAACTATGCCAAGCGGTTCCCTAGCGTCCGCTTCTCAGCAGCCAATATCGATGGGAGCTCCACGTGCGATATCAACATGTACGGTGAGCTAGTGGCAACCGCTACGTCCACTCCAGTAAGCGATGCTGTGATCACGCTGAGTGCTGGTGCCACGTCGGAAATCTGCGACCTGCTGGTCGGCCAAGGTCTAAAATCCGCCAGCTTGCCGGGGCCTTAAACAATGTCGCATCGGCCGCATCGAGGCTTCCAATTGCTCGAGTTGACGATCAGTCTGACGACTGCCAGCATGTTGTTGGCGGGTCTTACGGCGTCGATTGTGATCGCCAGTCGAGCTAGCGAGCTCGCCAGCTCGCGGCAGACCCGTAGCCTGCGCAACTCAGCCGCGCTGGATCGCCTGCGCAGCGACTTGGCTGAAGCTGCGCCTGTGCTAGCTCGTTCAGCCACGTCGGCCACGCTGTCGATTGGCGACCGCAATGCCGATGGTAGTCCTGAGACAATCCAGTACCGTTGGCTTGGCACCGGCACACCGCTGCAAATGTCTTCCAACACCGGAGCTTGGCAAAGTCTAACCACCGATTTAGAGAGTTTTCAGTTCGGCTGGCAGACTTGTCAGCCGCAATCGATCCTGCCCACTCCACCGGCGCTCGAGCCCGCCCGTAGTCTGGTTTTTCAGTCGCGGACGCTGGCTAGCAATGCTCTACCTGGCCGATCGCTGTCTATTGCCATCCCGAGCACTTTTCAAACCAACGACTTATTGGTCTTGGCAATCGCCGTACAGGGGGAGCAGGATGGAGAGATCATCGCTCCTGCGGGATGGATCAAGACTGGCGAGGAAACCGACAGCTCAGACCGTGTGTCATTGGCGGTGTGGTATAGCCTCGGCCCACCGAGTTCGTCTGTCAACATTGGCTGGAAAGACTCTGCAAGTTGCTATGCCACGCTGGCCCACTTCCAAGTCAATGGAGGCCCGCCAGCGCTTGCAGGCGGCGACGTAGACGTTGGTGTGAGTCGGCGACCCAGAGCACCTTCGGCAGATGCGTTGGCCAATGATTCGCTGGTCGTCCGTGTGTTGGGAGCCCGCTCGGTAGGAGCTTATGGAATATCGTCCGAAGCGGAAGCCACAAATATGGTCGAACATCTGCCGATCGCGCTGCGCCAGAGTGTACCATTCGTCCCATTAATTTTCGGCTCGCCAGCCATTATCGGCATGACCTATCGCCATTGTTCTAAGGGGTCCACGGGTTCGGCCGAGTTCAATCTGCCGAGCAACGCCCGCTATGTCGCCGCCACTTTGGTATTCTCGCCATGATCCCCAATCAATACCAATCTTCCCGTCAGGGGCTGAGCTTGCTGGAGACCACTCTGGCCACTGTGTTGGTGTCGCTTACCCTAGTCGCCTCGCTCAATTCATTGGCTTTTGTTTTGACCACCACCGGCCGCGATGCGCAGACACTGCAAGCTTCACAGATTGCTCAGACAGTTCTTGCTGAAATCGCTTCGAGACCATTTCGTGATCCGACCGAGACGTCTACTTCCATCGGCCTCGACGCGGGTGAGACTTCGGACCGTGCGACGTGGGACGACTGCGATGACTATCATAACTGGAGCATGTCGACGATTACCGATCGCGATGGTCAAGTGCTGCCGGGCGCCGGTGGTTGGACAGTACAGGTGAAGGTTACCCACGGCGACCCTTCTAACCCAGTCATAGAGCTGGGTGGTTCAAGTGGCTTTAAATGCATCGAGGTCGTTCTCATTTCTCCTTCGGCTCGGCAATTTAAGTTCTACGCGCTGCGCGCCGAGCGCGGAGTGCTGACCGGCCAGCAGGCCGCCGGTTCGAGTGTCCTGGCCGCGGTCGACTTAAGTCTTCAGGTCGAAGGCAAATCGTCGACCACTAGCACGCGGCTGCACAATCAACAGGAGTCCAACTGATGCAAGGGCGAGTTGGCTCCGTCTACTTGGCAGTGCTGCTGGCCAGCCTGATGGTCGCGTCGCTGAGCATGTGTGCCATTACGACGGCGCGGTATTATGCGCGAGATCTGCACGAAGAGGCCGACCTTCGACACGCCCAACTGGCCGCCGATGCAGCTCTAGAGTGGTCGATAGCTAAGATCAACGCAACCAGCAACTGGAGATCAGCACATGTTCACAACGTCGACAGTAGCCCACAGAGGCTGGGCGAGGCAACCTTGTGTTATCGCTTGATCGACGACGACGGCAATCTGGCCGATGACCCTCTAGACCCCTGCGATCTATTGGTCACAGCTCGAGTCCGCGATGCGACATTCTGTTGGCGGGCGACCTTGGCTGGGGATGGCGGGCCGCTCTCCTGTCTATCGCACGCCGCATCGGCTAAATCGAGTCTGAGCCCGCAGCAATCAGCTCTGTGGTCGACTGACGGCAGTGTGGCCAGTGGTGGGAACATCAGCGTTTCCTCTGCGGCGAGCTTGGTCGCCGACTGTCATGCGGTAGGCAGCTTGTCCGGCAGCATCTATGGAACCACTAAAACCATAGCGGCTAAAGATTTGGTTATTCCGAGCGCTTCGGTGCTTGAACCCTATCTCAGCCTGGGAACCGACATCCCGGCTGCGATGCTACCGAAATTGCAGGGGAGACTGCGAATGGACAAACAACTCTTAAGCGCCCAAGCGAATACTATCTCGGGCCAGCTCAATCCCGCCGCCATCTATGTCATCGATTGCCAGAATCAGTCGGTCATCATTTCCAACTCGCGCCTGCAGTGTACGCTGGTACTGAAGAATGCGGGCAACAACAGTTGCGTCGAACAATCCGTATTCTGGGAAGCCGGCCGACCGGACTACCCTGCACTGCTGATCGATGGTCGATTCGATTTCGCACTGACGCGCGACCCTTTGAGCGAATCCACGGTCAATCTCAATCCGCCTGGGACTCCCTATCGCGGCGTCGCAGATTCCACCAGATCCACAGTCTACCCCTCGCACCTGCGCGGTTTGTTTTACGCCAGCGGCCGAGTGGAGCTCAACAGTTCATCCTCATCCAACGATATATTCGGGCTGATTGTCAGCGGCGAAAGCATTCAAGGGAGCGGAAATCTGTATATCCATTATCGCGGTGCGTTGGCGCAGAACCCGCCGCCCGGATTTCGCTCGTTCGATAAAGTTCGTATTGCCGCCGGGACACTGAGGCGCGTGCCCGTGCCGTAACCGCGGTAGCCTTTAGATGAAATTGCAACGGCCCTAAAACCATTTCCCTTGGACCAATAGTTGTTGACTGATAGTCGTTGCTCAGTAGTCGTTGGTCAATGGTCGTTGGTCAGTAGTCGTTGGTCAGTAGTCGTTGGTCAATGGTCGTTGGTCAATGGCTGTTGCTCAACGGTCGCGGAAGCTCAGCTCCACGGGCACAGCCGAGCGGGCGATGCCGGAGGTGCTACGGGACGTTTCGGAGAATTTTGTCGGCCCAAAATCGACGGTAGATGACTGGACGACGATGCGTGGAGTGAGGGTTAAGATGACCTCGGTGCGTTGGCTGCTGTTGTTGCTGCGCCGGAAGAGATGTCCCAGCACGGGGATTTTTCCCAACCCGGGCACAAAGCTTTTACTGGTTGCATCACTTTCCTTAATCAGCCCTCCGATAATCATCCCTTTACCATCGGGCAGCAGCACGGTGGTACTGGCTTCGGTGGTGTCTTCCTCGGGAAGTCCTGAATCGGGATTGATGCGGCCACCGGATACTTTGGGAGCGACATGCAGCAAGACTTGCCCATCGCGGGTGATCGTCGGTCGGACCTCGAGAACCACGCCGATATCTAAGAAGTCAACGCTCTGCAGGCTACTGGTCTGAGTCGTAGTGGTGACGAAGTAGCCAAACCTGGAGCCGATCTGAATACGCGCCTCTTGACCATTGATCACAAGTATTTTTGGTGCCGCCAAGGTCCGCACATTCGAGTTTGAGCAGAGGGCTTCGATCATTCCATCCAGGTCGGTAGCCTCGAGCCCCAGCATGAACCCTGGACTGGCGTCCCCATTGGCAAACCCCTGGGTGCGGAGGCCGACATGGCTACCCGAGAGTCGCAACAACCCATTAAGATTCACTCCGTGCCGCTGTTCGTTGGTCAGCGTGACTTGCAAAATATGCGCTTCGATCATGACTTGCAGCGGCGGGTTGTCAACACTGGCTATATAACTAGCGATGGCTTCCAAACGCTCTGGGAAATCTTCGACGACGATTCGCTCTCGCGTCTGCCGCGTGTTTGACTTGTCAATCATATGTGTAAATGCCTTGCCGGCCGGGGAACAAAGGCCATTGACAACTTCTAGGACCTCCAAAGCCGAAGTGAAATTCAGATCGAAGACCTGCAATGTCAGCCCTGGAGACTGGCCGGAATTTCCCTCGCCGCCACCGGGCTGGGTGACGAAAATGATTTCTCCCTGTCGCGACCACGCTAGCCCGTTAACCTTTAAAATGGCATCCAGTGCATCCCACAATGGAACATTGTTGAGCGTCGTGTTGACCGTGGCCTGGACGCTCTCCGCCACCACAATGTTCACGCCGGCTTCCTCAGCCAGATGCGCTAGCACTAGTCGCAGGTCGACATCGCGGGCAAAAATGTCCACATTTTGCCCCTGCCCCTCGATGGCAAGTTGGCCTGCCAGTGGCGGATTTCTTCTCAGTGGTACGCTCTGTAGATTGCTGTCTGCAGGTTGAATTGGAGCAGCAGCGTCGCGTGTGTCGGCCGGGGCGCGAGCAACCTCTTCCCATTGGAAAGCGCCCGTTTTTGGCGCTGGATAACGTTGAGCTGAAGCCCAATCGCTGCAGCATAACACCATGCAGAAGCTAGCAAAGAGGCAAGATAGCCAATTTTGAAGCCTGCTAGTTTTCATTGTTAGTCCAAAACGCCAGTACGTGGATACACCCTCACGTTTTATCGGCCATGCGCAGTTGATTCAGGCGTTATAATCGCTATTTTCGTCAAAGTTTACCACGCTGCCGTAGACTTACTGCATCCGTCGTAGGTTCGACCCTACTGCCGTCGCGTTTTATTAGCTTCTATAGAGCGGTTTTTAAGAGTCGGCTTCGACCGTGCGCCGCTCGCTGCCGTGCCTCTCAGGTATTCTCGCCCGCCCCCCCGGTTGTGCTGTCTTCGTTGCATGCCTACGGGCGCAGCTTGAGCAGCAAGGCGTGGTCTCCAATGTCGTGCAGTTGTACTGCGGGCGAGAGGTGCGTACCCTTGGCTAGGATTTCGTCTCCCAGCATGATGACATTCTGTTTGGTCGAACGAAATACGAAGTTTACTGGACGCCGTTCGAGCTCCGACGCCACGTCGGCCAAGTGGTCGACGTTTTCGACCCCCTCGTCAGTGGGCTGAGCATTGGCGGGCTGAGCATTGGCGGGCTGAGCATTGGCACTGACGAAATGTTGGACTGTCGAGTCCTCTGTCTCTGCTACAAGGCTGGCAAACGGATTCGAACTGGCGAGCAACTTTAGACTGACTTCGGGCCAAGCGGATGAGTCGACTGGCCCCTTTGCCGGAGCGCCAGCACCCGCTGGGGATTGCACTGCACTCGCAATAGCGGCTACGGGCGATGGCCCCGGACTATCGGTGGTTGGAACATTGTCGGTGACAGGTGCATCCGTGGGCGCAAAAACGACATAGGCCAAGACCAATAGTAGCACCGGTATGAGCGCTATTTTGAGACGCGCGTGCTTGGGGGCTGGCTTGCGCGAAGCGGTTGTTGTTTTAGCTTTCATCGGATCATAAATTTCAGTGTGGTTCAGGTGTAGTTTTAGGTGTCGCCTTTCGCTCCATGCAAGTAACTTTGTCCCTGGCGGTTACGAGCAAGTTGCGCGGAGCGAAAGGCACCACTATTCAATGTGATTAAGAGCGAAGGGGGGAGACTGGTGCTGTTGGAAATTTCAGCGTGATGGCAACATTAAAGCGAGCGGCGCGTTCGTCTTCGGGGGCTAGGTTCAATGACAAAACTTGTACTGGCCGATCGAGCTGACTGAGATCTTTCAGCAAGCGAATCAAATCTTCGTAAGCGGCGGTGACCTGCAGTGTCAAGCTGACATCTCCGCCTCCGCTGGCCGTCTCACGCAGATTGACTAAGGCGATTTTATGTCGCTGAAGCAGATCGGTCGCCACGCCAATCAACGGGCTATTGCTAGGTGTTGCGACAGAGTATCTAGCGGCTAGCGCACTCCGTTTGTCTTTTAGTTGAAGTGTCAACTCTTCGATCTCTCGTTCCATCTGAGGAAGCATGCCTTGCAGCCACTCTCCTTCAAGAGCGATTTGTTGAAGCCGTTGGTCGGCCTGGACCACGGGCCGTAAGCCGGCGAAGTAGCTGCCAAGCAAATACATCGCTAACACGGAAACTCCAATCAAGTGTATCCGCATGGTTTTCAAATGATCGTTCATCGCACATCGCTCAGGGGGATACTTCCCATTCTAAAAGTCACAACGTAGTGAATATTGCAAAGTGTTGGAGGCGGCATCGGTCTTCTCCAATGAACTGCTCAAGCTAACATTTGTAAAGCAGCCCGTGTCGCGCAGCCATTGCATGACGTGGGAGCAGCTCGCCGAACCCGAGCTAATTAATTGCAAGTCTACATGACCGCTGGGCTGGCCGACCGTAGCCGCAGCTTGCGTAGCGACTCGGTCGACAAATCCGAAAGATTTTACTTGCAACTGTCCTGCAAGCTCTTGTTTGAGTTGGTGCAGCATCGCAATAGCCACCAGGGGCGAGTGCTGGCCGCGAGAGTTGCGTTGCCGCTGTTCGTAGTTCTGCAAATCGCGGAGTTGTGCCTTCAACTCACCCGACTGCTTGCGCAACTGCTGAGGATGTTGAACGAGCGTTGCTTGCACGGCTTGTCTGTGCAGTTTTTTTGAAGCCGTCGATTGTCCCCAGGCAATTGTGCCCGCGGTCATGAGTGTGGCCAGCAAGATGACTTTGCGCCACCCCCTCCAGAGCCTCTTTTGTCGAAAGCGTTGGATAGCCGCTGGCGGAAGAAGATTGACTCTATGCATGGTGCACTTCTCCCCAGGCCAGCGCGGCTGCTAGAGCGAATTCGGAAGTTAGCAGTGCTTCGCCTGCGGCGACTTGCCATTGGGCGACTTGGCAGGACAGTTTGCATTTCAGCAGGTCGCTCAGTCCGCCAATGCGCACGGCTCCTCCCATTAACCACAAGCTCCCGAGCTTATGGCCCTGATGTCGCCAAGCGATGTATTCTAGAGCTGTGTGGATTTCTTGAGCCAACTGCGAACAGATTCGGCTGACCGCGTCGTAGGTTTCGGCTTGAGCCGCGTCGGCTATGCCCAATGTTGTATGTTCTAAGCATTGTGCAATCCAGTGCACCGCCTCAGCCGTAGACATCTGATAGTCCTCACTGGCGGCCGCCACCAGCTCTTGGACCGAACCGTGGACCATGCTCCGTACGTAGTGAATCTGGCCGGACTGCGAGGCAACCAATGTTGGGCTGCCAAAACTCCAGTCGAGCGCAAGATCGATGGTAGCGGGATTCGATGGGTCGGCGACCATCTGCAGCGCTCTCGCCAAGCACCACGGCACGCCATCCAACGCGCTAGGGGTTAAACCGACTCCGTCCAGGGATTGAGCAACCGACCAGG
>CAKQNH010000089.1 GCA_934255105.1 uncultured Pirellulaceae bacterium | reverse complement strand
TACGGTGTATCAGGCGGCTGATACGATCGAGGGTGTTCGCGTAGCGCTCAAAATTCCGCACACGCACTTGGTTAACGAGGCGTGCATTGCCAGCTTCCGGCAAGAAGCTCGGCTGGCCGCCAAGCTGTCCCACCCCAATATTTTGCCGCTCAAGTATGCCGACTTCATCGATGGCAAGTTTGTTATCGTTACTCCGCTGAGCGACTCCTCCCTAGAAGATCGCCTGCAAAAGCGGCTGAGCGTCAAGACGGCCCTGCACTATTCGGAGCAGATGTTGTGCGCGGCCGCCTACGCCCACGAGTGCAAGATTATCCACTGCGATATTAAGCCCGATAATTTATTGCTGTTTCCCAACAATCAATTGTTGTTGACCGACTTTGGCATTGCCCGAATTGCGCATCGCACCTTGCAGGGTTCTGGCGGCGGGACGCTGGGTTATGTGGCCCCAGAGCAGGCGATGGGGCGTCCGTCTTTTCGCTCGGACGTCTTTTCGCTGGGCATCGTGATGTATCGCATGTTGGCCGGCGCGCTCCCCGAGTGGCCGTACCAGTGGCCGATGGCGGGCCACGATCGGTTGCGCGCGCGCGTCAGCCCGGCCCTGGTCGAGCTGATCAAGAAATCGCTGGCTTTTGACGCGGCGGACCGCTTCAGCACTGCCGAACAAATGCTGGCTACGTTCTCGCGAATTAGACAACCGCTGCACGCCAAATTGGCTGTCAAAAAGCCGCGAACCACGTCCGCTCGCGGTCTGAGTTGGCAACAGCTACGGCGCAAAGAATTTCAGGAGAATTTTGGTGCCGCGCTGGGGGCCACCTGTTCGTGCCGCAAGTGCCAAGGGCCGGTGGCGGAGCCGATGTTGGCCTGCCCGTGGTGTGGAGACGATCGTAAAAAGAATCCGTGTGCGACCAACTTCCCCGTCTACTGTCCCCGCTGCTGCCGGGGGCTGAAAAGCGACTGGCCCTACTGCCCATGGTGCTATGGAGGTGGTTTTGAAGTCGAGACCAAACGGCATTATCCCGACCGACGCTACACGGCGCGGTGCGCCAATAAGAAGTGCACGCGCAAAAAGCTGATGCCCTTTATGCGTTATTGTCCGTGGTGCCGCGTATCCACCAAACGCAAATGGAAGATCGAAGGGTCGTCCCATAGCTGTCAACAATGTGGTTGGGGCGTACTGCCACAATATTGGACCTATTGCCCGTGGTGTACCACACGGCTAGGGGACTCGCGGTGATCTCCATGGTCCGATGCGAACCGGTACTGCTAATTGACCAGCAGTTCGATGCAGTGCAGGCCCAGCCGTTTGCTGCCGGAACAGTTTACTACTACACTCGTCGCGACCCCGAAAAGCAGACGCCCAACGAAGATGCTATCGGCCTGCTGCCCGTCGGGGATGCGGCGGGCGTGTTGCTAATTGCCGATGGCTGCGGTGGTCAAGCCAATGGCCAGCTCGCTTCGCAATTGGCTGTCGAGGCATTGGCCGAAGCGCTGCGCCAGTGCGACCAGACGACGAACTTACGCACGCCCATCCTGGACGGGTTTGACTCTGCCGTTCTGCGGGTCAGGCAATTGGGAACCGGGGCTGCCACCACGCTGCTAGCGGTGGAGATCAATGCGGGGGTCATTCGTACCTTTCACGTGGGCGATTCTCAAGCACTGTTGGTTGGCAGCCACGGCAAGGTCAAATTGCAGACTCAGGCCCATTCGCCCGTCGGTTACGCTGTGGAAGCGGGCATGTTGACCGAAAAGGCCGCCTTGCATCACGCAGACCGACACCTAGTCTCCAACATCGTCGGTGCCGACGATTTGCATATCGACATGGGACTGCCGCGCCGCCTGGCGCCGCAGGACACGCTGTTGCTCGGCTCCGATGGTCTGTTCGACAATCTGCGGCTAGAGGAGATTGTCAATATCATCCGCAAAGGCTCGCTGGCTAATGCGGCCGACCGGCTGTGCTCGCTGGTTCAGCAGCGCATGACTGCCGCCCAGGAGGGGACGCATCCGAGTAAACCAGACGACCTAGCCTTTATCCTCTTCCGCCTCAACCCTGCTCCCCGCAATGCTGATCTACCAGCTACCAGGTAAGCGGCGTTTGCCAGTCGATAACTGTCGTGGGTTGCGATCGAGTACAATGAGTGTTTCGGTGCTTTCATTCTCGAGGTAAAAGACCTCAGGGCACCCCGACTCTATCTATTGATAAAACGGTTCTGATGAAAACAGTGACTCAATTGCGACCGTCGTGCCGCTTGGCTCTACGCTTGGTGTGCCTCATATTCGGCGTGGCAAGTGCGCTCAGTCTAAACGTAACTTGGGCTCAGGCACCAGCAGAAGCAAAGCCTATGCCCCACGAACACGTAGATCCCGAAACGCCTGAATTCAAAGCTGCCATTGAGGCCATGCGCACGCACTTGAAGCAGATGCGCGAAGTCATGGTGCATTTTAATACCACGCTCCCCAATTTGCCGCAGGATCGCCAGCTACGCGACCAATGGTTCGAAATGCTGAGCCAAGGTGCCCCCGTTTTCCAGCGCATGATGGCGGCCGCTGTGGCCGAATATCAACTATCGCCTGCCCCAGCGGGCCCGCTGGCCGCAATGCTGTGGGAGACTTTCAAGCACAGGGCCGGCGCCGACTTGTACGAAGGGATGCTGCCAGTGGGCCAGGCTCTGGTAGCCAGCGGTTACGAAGATCCCGAGTTGCACAGCTTGACCACGCGCACGGCCTTTGCCATGAACGATTTTGATGCTGTGCGCAAGGAAGCGGTACTCTTGGCTGGCGAAGAACAGGACCACCCGCAGGTGCAAAACAGTCTAGAGGAGATCGACAAGCTTAAGGAGCTATGGACTGAGGAATTGGCAGCGCGGGAGCAAGATGCTCAAGGGGCACCTCTGCCACGCGTGCGGATGAAAACCACCAAGGGAAACATCGAGATTGAGCTGTTCGAGAATCAAGCCCCAGAGACTGTCGCCAATTTCATCAGCTTGGTGGAGTCAGGCTTTTACGATGGCCTGACCTTCCATCGCGTGATCGAACATTTTATGGCGCAGACCGGCTGCCCAATCGGCGACGGCACTGGCGGCCCGGATTACCACATCTACGGCGAAGCTGACAAACCAGATGCTCGCAATTTCTTCCGCGGAACGGTCGGCATGGCGCTTTCGGGCGCGCCCAATTCGGGCGGGTCGCAGTTCTTCATTACGTTCCTGCCTGCCTTCAATCTCAACGGCTCGTACACGGCCTTCGGACGAGTCACACTGGGAATGGAAGTCTTGGGGCATTTGGTTCGCGTCGACCCCGATTCGACGGACGAGGAAAAGAAGAAGCCCGACCATCCGCTGGACGAAATCATTTCGATTGAAGTGCTTACCAAACGCGAGCACGACTATAAGCCACACAAAGTTGAGTAGCTCTGGTGCGACGGTCGTTCGACGTCGTCTTTGATGATTTGTGAAACCGCGTGGGCAACGCCCCCCGCGGGAGCTGAACGCGGACGCGCGGGGCGTTGCCCACGCGGTTTAACGAGGAACTGCCTAGCACTCTTTCAACGCGGAGACGAGCCGCTCGATCTGTTCGGTGGTGTGGCTAGTCGAAAGACTGATCCTTAGTCGGCATGTGCCGTCGGGGACCGTAGGGGGGCGTATGGCTGGGACGTAAATGCCGCGTTCCCATAACTGCCCGCCCAGCTCCAGAGCTCGAGCTTCAGTACCTACGATCACGGGAACTATGGGACTGTTACCCTCGGGGACGTCCAGCCCAATGCGGCGCAGTTGTTGGCGCAATTCCGTGGATCGCTGCCGCAGCGATTGCCGCTGGTCAGGCATGTCGACCAGCAATTGCAGAGCGCGGTGAGCAGCGACCAGAGACGGGCCTGGGGAAGCCGTGCTGAACAAATAGCTGCGGCAGTGGTTGACCAGATAGGCAATCAGATCTTGGTCTCCGGCGACGTAGCCCCCCACGCCCCCGAGCGCTTTGCTGAGCGTCCCGAGCTTGGCTAACACGTGCGATTGCAGATCCAATTCCTCTAACAGACCTCCGCCGCGCGGCCCGTAGACGCCGACCGCATGGGCTTCGTCAACGACCAAGCCCGCGTCGTATCGCTGGGCCAATTCAACCAAATCGACCAGCGGAGCGGCATCGCCATCCATGCTGAAAATCGATTCGCTGAGCAACAGGACTTTGGCAAACTGATGGCGGTGCTGCTGCAGGTATTGGCGGACGAAACCTGCATCTCCATGCGGATAGATCACGGTGGTCGCTCGGCTGAGGCGGCAACCATCGATCAGGCTGGCGTGGTTCAGGCGGTCGCTGAGGATCAAGTCCTCGCTGCCCGCCAAGCAGGCTACGCTCCCCGAGTGGCAGCCGAAGCCACTGCTGAAGACCAACGCCGCGTCCGTTGCAGAAAACGCCGCTAGGCTCTCTTCGAGAAGGGCATGGTGTGTCGTGTAGCCTGACAATACCGGGCTCGCACCCGCACCCCAACGCACAGGGGGAGTTGGGGAAGGCTGAGCGTCAGGAGAGGACTGCAATTGAGACGTCTGCCGTTGGCATGTCTGCGAGTGAGAAGATTGCTTGGTCGCCCGATGGAGGGCGGCTAGCACTTCAGGATGGCCGCGCAAACCAAGATAGTCATTGCTGCCAAAGTCGATCAGTCCGGCTAGATCGAGCGGGCGGCGCTGGCGCGTTCGCTTGGCATCAGCTACCTTGCGTTTGGATTGTTCAAGAAAGGAATGCCAGCTCTCAGACATAGCGAGCCACGCGTCAGCTTTCGCTGCGCGGTGGTAGGTGCTGCTGTTTCCATTGCTGAATCATTTTTTGCTGCTCAGCGACTGCGTTTGCAGGGCTGGCTAGCGAATGGATGAAGAAGCCACTTTTGGGGTGCTCCTCAAAGCGGGGAAAAAGCGACTGCGGATTTTCGCCCAGCAACAACATGGAGGTGACCAACGCGAGATCGCTGATGCGGACGACAAAGTGGTTGGAACGCTGAGGCTCCGCAGGTATTAGCGGGGGAGCCGAATTGCTTTCGTGAACTCCACTATCCTCAGACGTTGCGTCCCGCCCTTCGATCGCGCTGCGGGCGAATTCATCCACGACCGCGCCGTCATCTAACCAAGTAGCCAGCAGCGGCACGTCGGTCTCGTCGCCAAAGCGAGACAAGCAATAGAACGCCAAAGTACGAGTATCATTGTCGAAGTTGGCTGCCAGGCAGCGACGCGCGATGCTGGCACCTTCGGCCAGATCGTGATCCAAGGCACAGGTCATGGCTGCCGGTGCCATGGCTGCGTGCGTCTTGGGAAGCCATTCAGCCAGCAGCTTGCGCAGGCAGCTTTTGTATCCGTCTTTGTGAATACTTCCGTCGAACGACCGGCGTTCGCAGATGGATATGATGTCGCTGATTTCGACAGGAGTCTGCGTGGGGAGCGTAGCTGCGACCAACAACATGGCTACTGCGTCTCCCAATGTTGTCGCGCGGAAAGAGAACAATTCCTCGCGCAAACGGACCGCTTCCAACGAAGCTATGGTTTCCAATGCGCGCATCGCGGCAGCGGAACCGTCGGCAGAGCTCTGGTCTGCTGGGCCCGCCAGCTCGATCAGCCGGGCTACCTCGGGCTGTCGACGAATCATGTCCAAAAACAGCAACTTGCTAGTTCGCGAACTTCCAACCAGCTCTCGATAACGGTGCCAACTGGGCAAGCCGTAGGACTTCTCGCCATCTAGATCCAGTAAAAAGCTGCGCGAAAGGGCTACGAACTTGTCATTTTCAAGCTGTTGTGCAATCAGCCCAGCGCGGTGCCGAACTTCGTAGGGGGCGGTAGCGGGGACAGATCGCAACAGCGGCAGGACCTGCTCGCCCCGCTCGAGCAACTCCGCCGTGGCCAGCTCGCGAGTTTGAAATTTCTCAGCACCTAACTGCTCTACAAGCTGTGCGTCGCGCCTCGAAAGGTTTGCATCGGTCGCTTGCCCATGGGCGGGAATTGCAGCGGTAGCAAGCACTAGAATAGTTAGCCAACAGTGTCCGCAGCCGGAACGAAAGTAGCCCACTGAACTGCAAACCCCTCTGTAGGATAGGTTTTTTTTCATGGGCAGGCGACACTTTATAAAGGGCGCAATGGCTAGTTAATTTGGCGGGAACTGGCTGGCTCGCCGCTGAACTCGCTGGGAGCCTAACTCTCCTTACATTGTAATGAGCCAGAGTTTTTTGGCATCCTCAACTTGGCAGGATGCCGTGCGATTTTCGCTAGTAACATTAGCTAGCATTCCGCTCGTAACACGTGGGTGATCCCGACCGCTTCGTGGGCTTGCCCACCGGTGAAGCAGTTTTGAGGTTAGTGCTCCGTCCATCTTTAATATTGGGGTAGAAAGTAGAGCAGTTGTCCCACCTGCTTCGGAAAGTAGAGCAGTTGTCCCAACTGCTTCGGAGAGTAGAGCAGTTGTCCCACCTGCTTCGGTGAGTAGAGCAGTTGTCCCAACTGCTTCGGAGAGTAGAGCAGTTGTCCCAACTGCTTCGGAAAACGGTTGGGACAACCGTTCTACGGAACGGTTGGGACAACCGTTCTACGGAACGGTTGGGACAACCGTTCTACGATTAAGGCTGTTGAGGCGTCGCCTCAATACTCATGCTTGCCGTCCGCGCTCATTTCTGGTGGGACGGTTTGAGTATCGTCGGTTTTGACTACTTGGCGAACGGTCCGCTGGCTGACTTCCTGGAGTAGTTTTTCCAGCGCCTGGTCGACTGGCATGGCGCCGAGGTCCCCATCAATTCGATCTCGCAGCGCCAGCGCACCGGCGGCGGCCTCCTTGGGCCCGACCACAGCCATATAGGGAATCAACTCCAACTGCGCATCGCGGATCTTGGCCTGCACCTTCGCCCCGCGCACGTCGGTCGTGACGCGTAGGCCCGCGGCGGTCATCTTGCGTTCCAGTTCTAGGGCATAGTCGTTGGTCTTTTCGCTCAGCGGCAACAGGCGAACCTGTTCGGGTGCCAGCCACAGTGGAAAAGCCCCGGCGAAGTGTTCGATGAGCATACCCACAAAGCGTTCCATCGAGCCGAATGGAGCGCGGTGGATCATGACTGGTCGGTGGCTGCCATTGTCTGAACCGACGTATTCCAATTGGAAACGTTCGGGCATGTTGTAGTCGAGCTGCACAGTGCCCAGTTGCCATTGGCGGCCGATGCAGTCGCGGACCATGAAGTCCGCTTTGGGGCCATAGAAGGCGGCCTCTCCCTCGACGGCTTGGAAGCTCAGCCCGCTCTCTTCGAGCACACGTCGCAACGCCGCTTCGGCCTTAGCCCAGTTCTCATCGCTGCCGACGTACTTGTCGCTCTTCGGATCGCGCAGGGACAACTGCACGCGATAGTCCGTGAGTCCGACGCTCTCCAACACAAATCGCGTCAGCTCGATCGTGTTGCGGAACTCCTCTTCGACTTGATCTTGGGTGCAAAAGATGTGCGCGTCGTCCTGAGTCAACCCGCGGACACGCAGCATACCATTGAGCTCGCCTGTCTGTTCGTAGCGGTAGACGGTGCCGAACTCCATTAGCCGCAGTGGCAATTGCTTATACGAACGGGGTTGGGCTTTGTAAATCTGCGCGTGGTGCGGGCAGTTCATGGGCTTGATCAAGTAGCGTTCGTGTTGTCGCTGCCAAGTTTGAAGCACCGCCACGCGGTCTTCGATGCTGGCTTCGGGGCGATAGTCGGGGATTTCCGCACCCAGCACTTCAGCCGCGTCGTTCAACTGGCCCTCTTGTTCGAGCGTCAGGCCCTCGGGAGACTGCAGGCGGCTGATCCAAGCGTCGATGAGACCGCCGGCTTGGTCGACAAACAGCGGAGGAAATTGGCTGTCGCGGTAGTAGGGGAAATGGCCGCTGGTTTCGTACATTTCCACCCGGCCGATATGTGGGCTGAAGACCGGTTCGTAGCCGCGGCGGAGCAGTTCGTTGCGCAGGAAATCTTCCAGCAGCACGCGCACGCGGGCACCCTTAGGGAGCCACAAACAGAGCCCCTGGCCCACTTCGGGGCTGATTTGAAACAGCCCCATCTTTTTTCCCAACACGCGGTGATCTCGGCGGCGCGCTTCGGCCAACTGATCCAAGTAGGCTTGCTGGTCCTTGGGGCTGAACCAAGCGGTACCGTAGAGTCGCTGCAGTTGCTTCCCCTGTGCGTCCCCCTTCCAATACGCGCCGGCTACGCTCAGCAGCTTGAAGGCTTTCACTTTGCTGGCGTCGGGAATGTGCGGGCCGCGGCACAGATCGACGAACTCTCCCTGGCGATAGAAGCCGAGCTGCTCATGCTCGGCCAAGCCCGTCGAAATGTGCTCGACCTTCAGGGTTTGGTGCAGGTCACCGCACAGCTTGAGAGCTTCGTCGCGTCCTAACGAAAATTGTTCAAACGGCTCAGCCTGTGCAATGATCTGTGCCATCTCGGCTTCGATGGCGGCGAAATCATCGTCGCTCAGCTTATGCTCCAGCTCGAAATCATAGTAAAAGCCGTTGTCGATAGTGGGGCCGAAGGCCAAAGAAACACCGGGGAAAAGTCGCATTACGGCCCGCGCCATAATGTGCGCGCTAGAGTGCCGCAGCACATCGAGCGCCTCGGGATCGCGGTCGGTCAGCAGCGTCAGCGGTATTGGCGACTGGTCGGTCAGCCCGCTCAAGGGGCGATTCGCATCGACGATCGCATTGCCGATCTTGGCAGCTACGACAGCTTTAGCCAAACGCGATCCAATCTTCTCGGCCACATCTAAAGCGGTGGCTGTCGCGGGGTGCTCAACGATCGATCCATCGGGCAATTGGATTTGGAGCATGGGCTGCCTCCGGCAGGGTGTGCAGTCGCCTCTACAAAGGGTGCTGCAACAGGATAGGGGGAGATATGTTAGCGAGAAATACGTGAGCGCTGCAGAACGGTCGCCAGCATGACAAACGGCAGGCAGCGCTCGGACAGCTACCAAGATGGCGACCGGTGGCCAAAATGACAAGCGGGGTAAACGCGGCGCAGTCTAGGCAACCCGCTGAAGAACCTGGGCCGAAACGGCGGGTTGGGCGGTGTCGAAGCGGGCCGCAGCCGCTTGTTCGCAATGCTCGAAGACTTGGCGGGCGCATTGCTGCCAAGTGGTCAGTTGGCGGCGGCGTGGCGGCGACTGCATTCCCTCGGCCAACTCTCGTTCCCATTCCAAGATGCTTGCGACCAGCGAACCTGGGTGTTCTAGACTGAAATAGCTGCAGTCCTCTGCGCCTACCTCGCGGTGTATGGGCGTATCGCTGGCGAAGGTCTTTTTGCCGAAAAACAGAGATTCAACGATGGGCAGTCCAAAGCCTTCGACAATCGACGGAAAAACAACACCGCGGGCACCTTGGTAGCAATGGTGCAGTTCGGCATCGGACAAATCGCTAAAAAGAAATAGAGTTTTGCCTAAACGGGGATGCTCGACGATGCGCTGGACCAATTCGTCGCAGCGCGAGCCGATGCGGCCTACCAAGCAGAGCTTCAAGTCGGGCTGCTGGCTCCACAATAGTTCGAAAGTATCCAGCAGCAGGCGATGATTTTTGCGCGGGTCAAAGGTGGCCACCATCAAATACGGAGCTTGGTCGGCAGCAAACAAGTCGCGCACTTCTTGGCGGACTGGACCGCTGATACTCTCCAGCTCTGCCCCCAACTGGATCGCGCGGACGTCGCGGCAGATGGGTTTATCGCCGTCGGCGATCGTCGGCAGGAAGCTGGCCACTTGGTCGCGAACGGTGGCGGAGATGGCCAGGAGCAGATCCGAGTGTTCGGCTGTCTTCTTCAGGTAATCTAGAAAAGCTGCTTGGCGTTTAAGCCCCACGAACTCGGGATGCGTCAGGGGGATCAAGTCGTAGAGCAAGGTGGCGATCAGGCCCCCTTGTTCGCGCACTCGACTGGCCGCTTCCCAGACGCTGCTCCGCAAGCGGTTGACCCAGTAGGCGTCTGGCAGCAGGACTAGGTCGCCCGGATGAAACTCCAGCGGAGTGCAACGCTGAGTAATCTGGCGGCGAACGTGCGATTCGTACCAATTGTGCGGCAGCTTAAAAAGGCCCAGATGCCCTGCCTGGGGAATCGCCCATTTCCGCAATTTGCGGGAGGGAACGGCCGCGCACACCAGCTCCGCCAAGATTCGATACAGTCGCGGCATTTGTGCCATTACATTGGCATGCATGGCCGCTGGCCGCTGAAACGTGGCCAACTGCTGAGCGTCGGGAGCATAAAACTTCCCGTCGATCGAGATTATGGATTGTGGCTTGGGAATCGCGCCAGTGTCGGCCAATTGCGCACTCTCCCGCAGCAAACTGCGCACGACGCGCTCGATGCCGGAGTTTTTGCCGGAGGCGAGCGTATAGCTCGCGTCGATAAAAATGCGTTCAAACATGCTTTGGCTTCTGGCAGGTAGATTGGTTCCATGACCCGGCGGGGTGCTAGCAATGGGAGCGGTGAGAAACCCGTATACAGTTTCCACAGAGAGTATCGACAGCAGCATAGGCCGGTCAACATGAAAAAGCGGAAAAGTCTACGCATTGTGAAATTCCTTGCAGCGTCACTGTTGGGGGTTGTGACCCAGCGCAGGGTCTGATATAGGGCATTCTATGTGACCT
>CAKQNH010000088.1 GCA_934255105.1 uncultured Pirellulaceae bacterium | reverse complement strand
ATTCGATCCGTTCAATATCGTCGGGAAAACGTGGCGCGCCCGAAAGGATTCGAACCTCTGACCCCCAGATTCGTAGTTATGTGATTTGGTGCCGCGTCAGGCAGCTGCGCGCCTCATCTCGGCGCAAAAGTCAATTATATCAAACATTTATCGGTCTCCTGACGTCGCACGTCGCTCCATGCGATCGCGGTGGCCTTTGCTACCTATGCGCTACCTTATTTGGCATAAGTAAGATCCAAGTATTCTTGCGTCATAAAAGTAATGCACAAACTTGTTTGACACAAGAAAGGCAAGTAAAATCATCGCGTTATTCGATGTCAACCATTGCGTCTTTAGCTGTTCCGGGTTATACGCCGCTTAACAGCTTTCGAACTGCAAAAATATTTCAAATATTTTCTGTGACGGCGCTGTGTTTTGCAATTAATACTGGAGATTTGTGATGAGTATGAGAAATTGCTCTATTATTGACCTGCGCCAAGTCCTAGAGGCTGTCCCCTATTCGCGAGCGCATCTTTACCGTCTGGAAAAGGCGGGATCTTTCCCGAAGCGCGTCAAGCTCGGTCCCAACCGGGTGGGTTGGGTAAAGGAGGAGGTGACGTCCTGGCTGGCTGCAAGGATAGAAGCGCGTTCTGCGCCAGTCCGCTCTAACGATCGTGAAGGGGTGGCGCTATGAAACGCCGCCTTACAGATGCAGGCATTCGAAGTCTTCTGCCTAAAGACCATCAGTACGATGTTTTCGATGAACTCGTAACCGGGCTTTCGGTGCGAGTATCGCCTGGAGGACGGAAGTCGTTCAACTATCTATATAGGTTCAATGGCGTAAGTCGGCGAATGACGCTGGGCGCGTTCCCAACCCTGCAATTGGCTGTTGCTCGCGACCTGGCTCGCGGGGCTGCCGTGGAAATCGCAAAGGGCGTCGATCCGCAGAAGCAAAAAATGGAAGCGCGATCATCATATGCCGCGATGCTCTACTCGGCTGTCGCTCATCAGTACATTGAGCTCTATGCCAAGAAGGAGACGAAGAGTTGGAAGGAAGCTAGTCGCATCCTTCATAGGCGAGAGATCGCCGACGCTTGGCGTAGGCACACGATTGATAGCATCACGAAATCGGATGTGGCCAAAGTCATCGACGCTGTGAGGGAGCATGGTCCAAGCGCTGCGTTTCATGCCTTCGCCGACCTCAGGCGCTTCTTCAATTGGTGCAGAAGGCGTGGCTATGTTGATCGCAGTCCATGTGATGGAATGGAAACTCCGTCAAAGTCAAAGCCACGCAGTCGGGTCCTCTCAGATAGCGAGCTAAAGCGCATTTGGTGGGCTGCAACTAAAATGGGCGACCCATTTGGTCCATTTGTGCAGACACTGATATTGACTTTGCAGAGGCGGAGGGAAGTGTCCGGAATTCGTGGGTGCGACGTCTATGTTGAGGGGGGCTATTGGCTCCAGCGAGAAAACAAGAGCGATCGCGAACACAAGGTATTCTTGAGTTCTGAAACGATAAGCGTCCTATTGCCAAGGATCACTGAACCAGAAGCGTACCTGTTTAAGGCGCGTGGGGTAAATTCTCCCATTAGCGGGTTCAGCAAGTGGAAGAAGGAGCTTGATGAGCTTTCGGGTGTGCTGGATTGGCGGCTGCATGATCTGCGCAGAACCTCCACAACCAGGATGTCGATACTGGGTGTTCCGATACACGTCTGCGAACTAATCCTGAATCACCAGTCGCGAGAGCTTGCCGGCATCGCGGGGGTATACAATCGCAACAAGTTCGAAGAGCAACAGAGAGATGCGCTTGATGCGTGGGGTAATTTTATAGCGGAATTGGTGGCGGGAAGAGCAGACCATGCATCGTTGGAGACAGATGGTCCGCTTGCTCTCATTGGCTTTTGAAAAATGATATATAAGTGTTGGTGGAATGAGGCAAATTGCAAAGTCTGATTATCAGGGGTTTCTTAGAAGTATACCATGGCAAGTACATCTCGTTCTGGACGAGCAGGTTCTTAAGCGAATTTCTGATAACGCGGCACTGGAGCTGGCAAGGAAACTTGGGTTCCATCTTTGCAAGATGAACTTGCATAGCAAGTTTAGCACGTTCGCTTTGAAAGAGCGATTTCACTGGGTAGCAATTTTTCAGGGAACTCGCGATGCCGGAAATAGGCATCTGCACATCATGATCTATTTTCCGCCAAAGCTGTGGCGAGGGTCTGTGGCTCGGCGCCTGAGAATAATGTCCGCCGTGCAAAGGGCGTGGCTCAAAGCCCGCCGTAGCGTGGGCAAAGCGAAAATGCCGATTTGGATATGGCAAAGAGTGATTTCAGGGGATGAGGATAGCGCTAGTGTAGCGACTTACGTGTCTCGCTTTATAACCCCTGGCGATTGGAACATAGGGAACGTGTATTTTTCCCAGTAGCTGATCTTGGCGCGTATTTCGTGGGTCGGCGAATATCTGTTGGTGGTTGTTTCTCTGCGCAACTAAGCCAATGTAGGCGTGTGTCTGAAGCTATAAATCCTTAAGCAGCGGCGGTTGTTGCCTCAGATGTTTAGGCGCTTTCTCAACGTATCCCACTCGTTTGTCAATCGATCAGAATGCTCTTTAAAAATTGCAGAAGACAGCGAGATAGCAGCATTCGCCTTCACTATTTCATACGAGGTAAAGAGTGCCACGGCTTGTGGTCCGTTGTTCTTCTTGTTTTGGATAGCGGTTAGCAGATGTTCGTAAATGACTTCAGACTTTGATCGCAGCCATTCTAGCCGGAGCCACCTTGCCAAAACTTGCTCGCTAAACAAAATCTGAGCGGCGATACCGATGGAAGTTAACTCGCTGTTTCTGTTCGTAATGAACAGAAGCCAGCAGGTGAAATACAAGGCAATAATTATCCGCGCACTGCCGCACATCTTTCTGGCAATGAACTTTGTAAAATGCGCGCTTTCTAGCGTCTGAGCTATCACTCGCAGAGATGGGCTAGTTGCATCATTGTTGTAATACTTTTCGCTTCTGTCGACATGGGTAGTTGTGTCGTAAGCGTGTGAAAGGAAGTCTTGAAGTCGGGCTTGCTGAGCACGGGGTGAAAAATAAAGCCGAATTGCTATCGACACGAAGAAAAGCAGTGCTACGCTGGTTGGGAATGCTACGGCGATTGCATCTGCCAGAACTTCCCACTTTTGCCTGGGAACCAATAGGACGAGCAAGGATAATGTAGCCGATGCAATAAAAAGGAAGTTTGATGCTTTCTCCGCATTGACTAGAGGGCGGAAAAATTCGTCTCCTAGTGGGTCGTGCTTCTGATCATCCATGAGTGGGGAACCCATCTCCAAAAAGCTGCTTCCAGTACGTAATTGCAGCCTTGTGATTTGAGCGACTGCCATAGGTCTCGTACCAAGCGTCGCGAGCTTTGTTCGTGGCGGTCTCGACTCGCTTTATGGCTTCGGCTCGGTCTGATGATGAAAGATAATCGTCAGCGTTCCCTTTTTCATATTGCAATGGTCCCGCCAAGAGCTTGCCTGCCTCATCGAAAAAACGAAACACCTCCCAGGGTAAGTCTTCAATCTTGCTATCGTATATTCGTAGCGCCATCACTTCGATGTGGTAGCTTGAAAGGAAGTCGCTGTGAGCCTTGTTCCAGTGCTTGACCATTTTTATGATGCGGCGAAAATTCTCTCCACATATCGATGCGCGATTATTCATTTCGGTGGATAATTTTCTTGGTCTGGAGGGAATCCAAACAGCTCTATTGGCGTCGGGAACGTTGTAATAGTCGACCGAATTGTTCTCGTTCACCACTCTGCTGACGGGCACAATGTCGACATTTGGCCACGTCTTAAAAGTAAGCGTAACCGCTTGGCCATTCTTTCGTACTCGTGTGGCATACCCCGACAACGCTTTTTGTACGCTTTCCAGAAGAGACGAGGGGGTTTTTCCTTTGATGTGCTTGCCGTGGTGCAGCACTACCATGACGTCCAAGTCAGCTCTCTGTCGCAGCGCCGTAAACTTAGGGATCGAGCCCGTGCTGAAGGCGTCTAGAATGTCGAATTTATCCGATAGTAGCTCGACGATACGATCTTTGCGCTTGTTTGCTGTTTCGCGATGGTCGCCTTTTAGGTTGATGGTATCGAAGAATGTTGCGAATGCGGCTTGAACAGTAAAAGCCATGGTAGAGCGCTCCCCAAAGTAGCTTTTGCCTTCCGGCGCAACTGGCTGCCGCTTCGTTTGGTGACGTCGGCTAGCGCACGAGCTAGCAACGTGTCCAGATTTATAATGCGTAAGCTGATAGTCGCCATAGTGAAAGCATCACCAGCTGGGATCTTTACAAAAGTTGGGGGAAGTGTGCGGGGCGCTGGAAGTAACGCAGCTAAGACGAGGAGTGCGGTTTAGATCACGTCGACGCACGTGGAAGGTTTGTGCTAGTTCTGCCTTGTGGCAGCGACTGGACGTTTCACGGTTTCCGCTGTTTGTCGGAGCGTGGCGGGTTAGCCTGCATAGACAGAACTGCGACGGATTTCACTTTTCGCGAGATGGTCCAGAGGTTTTACCTCATGCAGGGTTCTCGTTGAAGCTAGCTCCCACATCCAGCCTCCTAAGCTTCTTCCCTCGCGGGCGCCTTAATAACGCTCTCCACGGTAAACTTTCGCACGTAGCTGCCTTTCAACACTTCACCCTCCTCGTCGGGCTCCAGCCCTAACACCGCCTTAGCCAGGGGCGAGTCTATGTTGACCAAGCCGCGATCAGGATCATTGGAACCGTGATGAATGAGGAACTGTAGAACTGCGTTGGAGTCTAGGTAGCGAATCCGGACCGTGTCGCCCGGCTCGATGCCTTCATCCCTCAGTGAGTTGTTCATGATGTCGCGGACGATAGCCGCGTTTGCCGATGTCGCGTCGCGCGGAGAGGTTGGCGCACCGCTGTCGTCATCGGGAATGGAATGAGCTGTTGTTCGGAAGGAATGTTCCTTGGCCTTCAGCTCCTGAAAACGCGCGTTGACGACCGCGCGCAGTCGTTCGGCTTCAAGGCGCGGATTGTTGAACCAATCGGTGGACCAAATGCGATGCAGCTTCCACCCAAGTCCTTCTAGAACTTCCTGTCTCAAGCGGTCACGATCACGCGCGGACTTTGCGCTGTGATAGCTCGCGCCATCACATTCTACGCCAAGTATGTACCCGTATGGCCAATCGGGGTGCCGTATTCCGAGATCGATGAAATAGCCGGCGACGCCCACTTGATGAACAGGCTCTAAGCCCATTGCGCGGACCTGGTCAGCGACGAATACTTCAAAGTCGGAATCTGGTCCTCTAGGGGTCGTAGCGCCAGCATCTAATTGGCCGGTGGCAGCGTAGTCGAGCCACCGCTTAAGCATGAATGCGCCAATGTTGCCGTTCGCCTCAGCGACGATATCGGCAGAGGTCATAGACGAGAACGTCACGATCTTCTGCTTGGCGCGCGAGAAAAGAACGTTTAATCGGCGCTTTCCAGCTACGCCGTTGATGGGGCCAAAGCGTTGGTGCACTTTCGCGCCAGCTGACTCAGGACCATAAACTGTCCCAATGAATATTACGTCCCGCTCTTTGCCTTGGACATTTTCGAGGTTCTCTATGAAAAAGTCTTCAAGACCGTCATTCTTCTCATTCCAGGCGTCAACGTATGCCTGAGCCGACTTGTCGCTGCTCAGCGCATAGTTAAGCTCTTCACGTATCAAGTCGCGCTGGCGCTGGTTGAGTGTTACCACTCCAAGCGACCTGCCAGCATCCGAGCGCATGAAATCAAGGATCGCATCCACGACGGCGCGTGCTTCGATTGGATTGGTGCCAGCTTTGTAAAAGCCATCTATGCGCTTGTACTCGACTCCCATGTTTGACGCTGCCTCGCTTGCCGATGGGAAGACAACTAGGTTGTCATCATACACGAGGCGATTGGAGAACTTGATCAGTCCGGAGTGTCTCGAACGATAATGCCAGCGGAGGCGCCTTGCCGGTCTGAATGTTGCGTTCGCCATCTCAAGAATGGATTCACTGACCACGGTATCGTCTTCATCAGTGTCTTCGTCATCAAGTACGGTTCTGAAAAATGAACTTGGTGGAAGCTGGTTGGTGTCTCCGACTACCACTACTTGCTTCGCTCGGAGCAGAGCGCCGATAGCGGCTTCCGGAGGCATCTGCGAAGCTTCGTCGATGATGCAGAGATCAAACTGAAACCCGCCCTTTGGGATGTATTGCGCGACCGCGAGCGGTGACATCATCCAACACGGCTTTAGCTCCAGTAACGCTTCACCGGCTCGTCGCGTTAGATCGCGGACAGCAGCGAAGCGCTGTTGTTTTGCGATCTCATTGTCAAGAAGCGCTTTTTGGGTCCAGGTCGACTTCTTTCCAGTGCTCACTCCGCGTGGCGGCTTCGCGTTGGTGTGAATTCGGTGGCGAAGAATCTTGCGCGACAGCTTTGTGAGCGTGCGATCCTGATTTGCGAGAGTGCTCCTAAGTTTGTTGAGCGTCTGTCCAGAATATTTGGCTAATGGCTGCCCCTGTTCTGCGCAGAGCGATTTTGCCAGCGTCCGCATCGCCGCTGCTTCCACGAGTTCAGCGAGGTCGTCGAGACGGTCTGTGGTGCCGATTAGATGATCCGCTAGTGGTGCAATTCCACACTCGTTTATTGCCTCCCAATGCGAGGTCATGGCGGCGTGAACGAGTAGCCCCTCCCTATCTTCTGCTGCCGCCTTTAACTGCGCTGCTATTTCAGACGGTGTGCCCAACGCGAAATGTTCTGGAGACATATGTGCTACGCGGCAGACTGCGTGGAGCAGCTCACTGGACGTTGTTATTGCGTCAATGAGTTCTGTAATATGCTTTTGCGCAACTTCCGTTCTGCCAGACGCGATCAAGGAGGAAGCAAGGTCAGCGTGATTGGCGGGTCCCGGAAGTAGTTGGCATATAGCCTCCAACCGCTGAGCGTCGGTCTCTGCTCCCGCGAACTTAGAGCCAAGTACAGATTGAACTTGGGTGTTGCCATCTAGCAGGTGAGTAAGTGTGAGGAATGTTTCCACCAGCTTAGCGATGTAAGAGAGAGTGTGGACCTCAATTTCAGAGGGGTTCTTAAATATGCGCGATAACTGCTCCAGCTCTACGGAGCCGCGTTTCATTTCCCGCAAGCCATTTTCAGCATCCGCAATGTAAGACGCTAGATTGGCGTATGAAGAGACGCCGTAAGCGCTGGGATCAGGACGGCTTTCGGTTGAGGGGATCAGTTCGAGAAGTTCGACTGAAGCTGTACGAAGCGCTTGTCGGAGTGCGCGCCCTTGAGGACTGGAGAAGTTGGAGTTCACGGCATCGTAGAATGATGCGAGCGTCTCAAACGACTCAAAGTCGGTGTGCACCCCGGAAAAGTGATGTCCGAAAAGAGCAGCAACTTGAACGTTCTTGGTGAAGGCATCTTCGCGCCGTTTCAATGTCAGAACTCGTTCCAGTTGAGCTAGCGCGGAACTCTTTTCGAATGTGGGCATGTTGAGTGCACCGGCTACCTCACGTTTGAGGCGCCGAAATCTCGATGAAAGCACGCTGAAAGTTCCCGCGGCGCGAAGCGCAGCAGTCCACTCAGTCAAAGAATGGACCGATGCTTCAAGCGCGAGAGGCGCTGCGATCTGCAGATGATCCCATTCCTCGCGCAGTTGCCTTCCTTCAGCACAGCACCTTCGTAGCAAAGATGAAGCGCCGGGTTCTGATGCAGTGGTATTGCGATAAAGTAAGGCGGTTGCCCCCGCTGACCGTATTGCCCGATGGGCAATGTCTATGTCTGACAGGAGCCAGATATCGGAGTTCGATATCTCGGCTGTCATTGGCTCCAAGTCAGAGAGCAACTGTTTTTGCTGAGTGAGCCACGCTTCCCAACCGATGAAGTATGCGTCGATCTGTTTTCGATCCAGGCTTTCGAAGCCGAGTGACGAGCAAAGAGCGTCGATACGGTGAACCGCTGCCAACACCTCCGAGGACGCATTGAGAGCCAGCATGCCGTCGAGCTCTTGACGTAGACCTTGATGTCGAACGCAGTTCGTTACGAACTCTTTGAATTGTGGTCCCATGCCGCTAATGAGCAGCGGAGCGAGGATGTCCCGCGCATCATCTCCTGGGAGTTTGGCGGCATCAGCAAGGAAGGCAGAAAGAGATTCTAAGTCAGAGACACTTAGATCAGATACTCCAAAGTCGGACGAACGCTCACGAAGGATGGCCAGTCGCACAAAGCCGTCAGCGGCATTTTTCGCAAGCTCGCAAGCTTCTTCGACCACAAATCGATTTGGATTCTTTAGTCTTGTCCCACGCCAATGGTTTGCCACCGTTCGTGTGGCTACGTGTGCCGCTGCGGCGTCAGAGGCAATTTGCTTCAGCCTTAGCAAGCCTGCTCTGGAGAGATATACGTTTGGGATAGAACAGGAGTTGATAACCGAAGTGCTGACATCGTCAAATCGAGAAGACGCGATGGTCTTTCCAAGGATTTCATGAGCGGAGAAGCCGGTGTTTTTGAATGGCGCCGTGATCAGAGCTATGTATTCAGCAAGCTCACTGCGCGAACGCTGGAATTCAGTTAATTGGAGTGCATAGTCCCGGACTGCGGATGGCGCGTCCATCTCTATGCGTTCGCGGATCGATGCGATTACCTGCTCTCTTGTTGAGCGCTCGGCTTGCAATGTGAGGAGGAACTCACCCAAGCCCACAGCATCAAGGCGCGATTTGACTACGTTCAGCGCCGCTAATTTCTCGGCTACGAACAGAACCTTTTTTCCTGCTGCGAGGGCTGAGGCAATGGCATTGACGATGGTCTGAGACTTTCCAGTTCCTGGAGGTCCTTCAACTGCAACATTCTTGCCCTCGGCAATATCGACGAGAGTGCTGAATTGGGATGAATCGGCATCCATGACGAGATGCGGAACAGCTGCCTCGATGTGAGGTTCGTCAACATTGTATTCGTCACCAAAGGGATTCTCGGCGTCGCTGTTCGACCCTGTCAACATCGTTCGGACAATCTCGCTAGCGTGAAGAGTCCGGTGTTCTGGATCAAGATCGTGATACATCGCCATCCGTGCAGACGGGAACACGCCTACAGCGATCTGGCGTCGCAGCTTCCAAGTGATATTCTTAGGTGCGACGGCTGCCGCCGTGGCTATGTAGTCCTCAACCGAGGTGCCATCGAACGGCGGAAGTTCGATGCCGAACTCCAGGCGAAGCTTTTCGCTCATCACGCCGTTTAGCTCAGCGTCCTCCCCTGCTCCACGAATCCAATATTCCGATCCATGTCGAGTGCGCTTCTTCTCTAGTGTAGCGGTCGAAAGAATAAGTGGCGCAAACGAGGTTCCAGTTTGGTTGGGTTCGGACCACTCAAGGAAACCATATGCGACTTGCATCACGTTGATGCCGGTTTCTTGCATCCATGTCCTGCACTTGGCGAAGATGGCGTCAAGCTTTCGCTCCAAATCCTTCGGCAGGAACAAGGTTTGAATGTCGTTATCTGCATGTCGATCATGCGAGCCTTCAGCCGGATCGGGAAGCTCATATGACGGCGTGATGCCATGGTTCTTTGCGTGCTGAACGAGATTGGTATCCGTCCCGCTCTGCCGTTTTGGCAACCCGAGTTCGTATCGGACGCGGTCTTTTAATTCGCGCTCTATTCGGCGTGTAACGTCGAGATAATCTTCCGCATCACGATCGATGGCATCAAGCGCGGTGCGATACTGATCATCCGTAAGACGCGCGTTAGAGAGTGAGTCCCGGAAAGCTTTCGTGTTCTCGTCGAGCGGATCAGTTTCGATGTCAGGCAACGGGACCAAACGCATCGTTTGGTTGTTGTTAAGTTTGTAAAACAAAACGTCGGGAAGCTCGTCCACCACCCTGATGTGCGTAGATGATCGGGGGCTAAGTCGAGTTGAGATGAGGGGATTGCGCCTACTCAGATCAAGCAGCTTCGGTCGAAGGTTCTTAATTTTCTCCGTAACGAGCTGCTGGAGTTCTGTTGCAGTCATTGTTGCTCCCCCCGGACGAGAACTTGCCCCCGCTACCAGTCATAATCAGTGACGATGGCTACCGAATTGGGCTGAAGGCGATGTTTGCGATGCTAGCCGGCAAACAGCGGTTCAGGATGCAAATCGATTGAACATCGAGCAATCAAAGCGACATTGAAACAACTTGAGCGTGCCCTCTGAAACGTTACCGCACGCGATGAAGAAGGTCAGTGGCTTTGTGGCTACTGTTGATAAGTGGTGGAGCAGTTCAGGCAGGCTTCGCGCGCGCTTTCCCCATCGACAGGGGATAGATCGAGACAACTCGGCGCTAAAAATCGTCTAAATTTGGAAACTTGTTCTCGCTTGATCCTAGCGCGGGGCAGCGTGCCGTTGCCTACCACGCCAGCGATGACGTCCGCTTCCGTGACTTGCGGCTTGTTGCTACCAAACATGGATCGGCGGTGAAGCTTACCTAGTCGTCTTCGAGGTGGCGCGGTGGCTAGGATGGGCGAATAATATGTTGTGCGCGTCGGCGCCTAGCAGCACTAATGCCGCTACCTATTTGCTACCTAACTGGGAGAGCAATTAGTCGTATGCAGCAAAAACCCAATAAAAATGGCGCGCCCGAAAGGATTCGAACCTCTGACCCCCAGATTCGTAGTCTGGTGCTCTATCCAGCTGAGCTACGGG
>CAKQNH010000087.1 GCA_934255105.1 uncultured Pirellulaceae bacterium | reverse complement strand
ACCTAGGCCCATGCGCCAGTGCCGCACGGCCAATTTTCGAAATCCAGCGTAACGCAGCGACTCGCCGAGTTCGCCCAGCCGGACATTGCCCCACGAGTAGCCTTCGCGAGCCAAGGCGAAGACGGCGTTGGGACCGCATTCGACATCCCCGCTGACCATCCGCGTAAAATGCACTCCCAGAAACGGAAAGCTGGGGTCGGGGACGGGATAGATTAGATTGCGGCACAGCTCGCGTCGCTCGGGCGCGAGCTCATAATACTCGCCGCGAAACGGCACGATCTGCGCCGGTGGCTTTAGTCCAGCCATCCGCGCCAGACGATCGCTGTACAAGCCGCCGCAGGTGACCAGAAAGCCAGCCTGAAAGGTGTCGTGGAGCGTCCGCACAACCACCTGCTGCGCCTGAGGTGCGATGCCGACCACTTTTTGGTCGAGGGCTACCCAGTGCCCAGCAGCCTCCAATTTCTGAACCAAGCGACGACAGACCTCGGGATAATCTACGATCCCCGCGTCGGGGACGTGGATCGCCTGCACGCCTGCCACGTGCGGTTCGATGTGAAGCATCTCGTCGCGATCGATTATGCGGCAATCAATACTGTTTTGTGTGCCACGCAATTGGATCGCATCCAGCCGCGGAATTTCATCCGGGTTGACCGCTACGATGATCTTGCCGCACAGTTCGTAGCGGATCTGCTCAGCCTGGCAGAACGCCTGCATCGCCAGTTTGCCATTGCGGCAAGTGGTGGCTTTGAGCGAGCCGGGTTTGTAATAGATGCCCGAGTGCAACACGCCCGAATTGCGCCCCGACTGATGGAGTGCGACTTGCGATTCCTTCTCGAGTAGCCCAATTCGCGCGTCGGGATAGCGCTGGGACAATTGCCACGCGGTGGCCAAGCCGACAATGCCTCCGCCGACGATTAAGAAATCACAAGTGTTTGTTTGGGCCATGCTGAGAGATCTATAGTCGCTGATCGCTCCGTCGATCAGATGTTAGGAATAGTTGTTGCTGATCGGCGGAGCGATCTACGACTCTGGAGCAAGGATCGGCGGAGCGATCCACGACTTTGGGGCAAGGATCGGCGGAGCGATCCACGACTTTGGAGCAAGGATCGGCGGAGCGATCCACGACTTAACTTTGACAAGGTGCCTTTTTAAAACGGCCAGATCCAAGGAATCAAAAACAGTGCGAGGGTGCTGATGGTTAAGGTCAGCGGCAGACCGGCGCGCACGTAGTCGCGTGGCCGATAGCCACCGGGCCCCATGACCATCAGATTGGTTTGATAGCCGATGGGCGAGATGAAGCTCAACGACGCGGCCAAAGTAACGGCCATTATGAATGGGCGGGGATTCACGTCTAGTTGGCAGGCCAAGCCGAGCGCGATGTAGAACATCATGGCCGCCACGGCCACGTTGCTCATCATTTCTGTAAGTATCACCGTGACGGCAAAGATGACGATCAATCCCAGCATGGGATAGTTTCCCACCACATTGGTCAACAGCAGCGCGGCAGCTTGTGCTGCACCGCAAGCGTCGATGGCTTTGCCGACGCCAATGGCGGCGCCCACGGTCAGCAGCATCGGTACGTCGATAGCCCTACGAGCGTCAGCCACCGACACGCAACTCGTAACAATCATAGCCAGCGCAATCGCTACAATAGCCAGCGAGGGGGACAGGAGCGACTCCACTGCCCCCAACTGCTTGAGCTGTGGCATCAGAAACAGCCAAGCGATCAGAAGGATAGTCAGGCCGGCAGCTAGGAAAAGCTTGTCGTGCCGCCGTCCGTCACTGTCCTCGACTGAGCTGACCAAGTAGAAGTCGGGACGATTGCGAAAGCTGCGTACAAACCCTTGTTGAGTCTGAAGCAGCAGCGTATCCCCGGCAGAGAGTTCGATATCGCCAATCTTGGTAGGCAAGCGTTCGCCATTGCGATGCACGGCGACAACAGCGGCACCGTAATATTGGCGAAAGTTGGCTTGTCGAATAGTGCTGCCAACCAGCGGAGATGTGGGGCTGAGCACGACTTCGACCAGCGACCGAGCTGCCGCTTTGTCCGGCGCAATTTCATAATTGATATCGGCGGCCGGGACCAACCCAGGGATTTTCTCCAGGTCGATAATCGTGGCGACTACTCCGGTAAATACCAAGCGATCGTTCTCGAAGATTCGATCAGCGGGGGTGACCGGCGCGATGACCTCATCTTCGCGAGCGATTTCAATTAAGAACAAACCGGGCAGATGTCGCAAGCCACCCTCTTCGACGGTTTTACCGATGAGCCCACAACCTTGGGTGACCAACATTTCAACCAGGTATTCGCGGCGTTTCTCCTCCAGGCTGTCGAGTAGTTCTGTACGGTTGGGTAATAGCCGACTGCCGAGAAAGACCAACATGATGGCCCCTACAATCGCGCACGGCACGCCTACCCAGGAGATGTCGGTCATTCCCATGGGCTGCAACTGAGCTTGCTGGGCCTCGAGCCAGACCGTGCTATAGCGCGTGGTCAATTCGCGGACGCGCGGCGGCAGTTTGTCTGCAGAAATCTGAACAGACTGCGTGTCAATCAACTGGGCTACATCGCGCGAGACCTCGCGCAACATGCCATTGACGACGAAATTGGTACTGGTTCCGACCAACGTGCATACGCCGCCCAAAATAGCTAAATAGCTCAATGGCAACAGCAAGCGTGAGGGAGCGATATTTCGCCGCCGACACCAACCGATGACCATTGGCAGGAGCATAGCCACGATAGCCGTATTGAGCAGAAATGCGCTACTGGTCACTACCACTGCCGCTAATCGTCCCAGCGCGCCGCGTTCTGTGGTGACCCGGCCCAGCAGCGATCGCCCCAGCGCGTCGAGCACACCCGAACTGCGGAGCGCCGCCGAGACGACCAGCAGTCCGGCGATAGCGATCACACTTGGGTCTGCAAAGCCAATCCATGCCTGCTCTGGTCGGATCAATCCAAACAGTACGTAAGCCACCAGCGCCAGACAGAACAACACTTCAGTCGGCGCGTTGCGGCGCAGTTGCATCGTGGCGAAGACCGCCACAATAACCGCGAACGCAAAAAATATTTGGAAGTTCTCAAGCGAAATCATAAGGCCAATGTACTGACGGCAAGCGGACTCTTAATTCAACTTCCTTCTTGAGGGGACGACACCGCGACGAAGGACATCTGCAGTACTGACCACAAAGCGTAGTCCCAGCATAGCTGGGCAGGAAGGCGTATCGATGGGATTGCGGCCTCATGGCGGCCTAATTATTGCCAAATTCGGCCTTTCCGCCACAACTCTTCAATGCGATTCGTCCATGCAGCGCGTTACCGGCGGCAGAGTTGTCACAAATTACAGACGTACAGAGGTCAGCCGGATTCATTTCACAAGTTTGAAGCGACTACAGACGCGGTTCGATTCGATAAAGTTTGCTGGTCAGACAAACTTTATGCGGTCTTTAAGCCGCTTGCACCAACCTAAAGTCAACCATGGTGCCGCCACCTTTCATATCCCGCCAACCACATTAATTTCCCCAATCCGCCCCGCTGGGCGATCCGGTGCAGCCGTGAAACTCCCAGCAGACCGACACGCACGTTACATCGCCTGTCGGAGGAGCTGGTTTGGGCCAGGAGAATATATACCATGCGCGCCAATCTCAAGTGTTTTCTTGCCCGCCTAGCGCTCGCTTCTTTCGCCACGCTAGGTCTCAGTGTCACCACCTTTGCCCACGATCTACCCGATGCTAAAGCTTTGGCCCGAGCACACTCGGTCTCCACAACGGGCGCGGTTTCGGTCGTGTCGGCGGCCCAGCCAAACGACCTGCTCGTCGTCGCACGGCCAGACGTCGGAGACGCGCCGCGACCTGTCGCATCGCACGCTCAGTCAGACGACCTAATCGCCGTCGCACACCCGGACGCCGGCCGCGCCCCGCGACCGGTCGCGTCGCACGTAAAGTCAAGCGACCTGATCAGCGTCGCACGACCGGCAGTCGGCACCGCGCCGCGACCGGTTGCAATACTCGCTCAGGCTGCGGCTCAACCTCAAATTCAATATCAGCCTCAGGCCGAATTGTCGGAAGCCAATTCCGCTTGGGCGAGCGAAGTCTACATGCCCTACGACTTTCAGTTGAGCGACTGGCGTTTTGGCCAGTTCCCCTATCACGCCAGAACAGCCTCCGCACTCAGTCCCGTGAGTTTGCCTTCGCTGGCTCGTGGTGTGGCTGATGTGCCCCAGTTGGCCCAAACCGCGATGGACGAGTCAGCAGCAGCCCACTCAGCAGCGAATGCAGTGTCGGAATCGATCACCACTAAAGCCCCTGCGGCCGAGGCAGCGGTTAAGCTCGGGCCACCTTCTCCACAATTTGTAGCTTTGGGCGAATTCCTGCAACAACTCGATCAGTGGCAGTGCACAGCCTACTCAGTCTTAAGCGATGGTGCCACGCTGGCTCGCTCCGCAGAGCGCCTCTCGCAAACACTGCGGCAGTTGGCGTTGAACTATCGCCCAACTTACATGGCGGCCCAGTCGCCGGCCGCAGTGGCGCCCGTGCCTTCGATCAAACAGCCGAGCCCAGTTGTGGGACCGCAGTTTGTGGTCTACGACTCGGCACTCGGCGGGCACATTGTGCTGACTGTGGACCAGGCTCGCGACTGGCAATTCGACGCACCTGCCGCCCAGTCTCGCATTCACGACGCATTGGAATCCGCCTTGAAGCCAATCCAGTCCAACGTGCTGACGCATGCCAGCCGCCAGCTAGAACTGGCCGGTCACGGACTACTGAGCCTATCGCGAAGCCTAACGAGCTTTGCCAGCGCCAACGAGGCTGAAACGAAGGTTGCCAGTTTGCCCAATCGCAACGACTAGATTTCGCTTCCGTCCCAGCGGGTAAAGGCTTCTAAGGCAAGGAACTCCGGCAGCCCGATCTGGTTGTACTTGTCAGCCGTCCCTTTATTGCGATCCTCGGCGCGTTGCCAAAACTCCCGAGGATCGGCACCGGGGAACAGGGCTTCATCCTTCTGGCTCTCGTGCATGAAAATGGCTTGCCGTTTCAAGTCGATATCGCTGGGGCTGAGTGGAACGGCGATTTCTATTTCGTGCAGCGCGTATTCTTGCCAAGCGCCGCGGTAGAGCAGCACTTCGGGGATCGGCCTGCCGGACCGTTTCATTTCGGCCAGGACGAATAGAATGGCTTCGGCACACACGCGGTGCGTACCGTGCGGATCGGCCAAGTCTCCGGCTACATAAATTTGATCTGGCTGCACGCGTTCGAGCAGTTCGCGGATGATCTGCGTGTCCTCCTCGCCCATCGGGCGTTTGGTGATTGTGCCAGTGCGGTAGAACGGCAGATCCAGAAAGTGCAGATCCTCTGCCTTGCAGCCGACGTGCATGGCTCCGGCGCGGGCCTCGCTCCAGCGGATCAGCGATTTGATTTTTAGAATCGTATCATGGTCGGGCGTCCCAGGCTGCTTGTCGTGTAACCCAGCAGTAACTTGCTGCTGCACTTCGACCGATTTCTGTTGGTCGATCGAGAACAAACGATTGTATTCGGTGACTAGATCTGCCACCCGCTGTGCGTCGTGGTCAAACACCGCAATGTTACCGCTGGTCATATACGCGATATGCACGCGATGCCCGTCTTCGACCAAGCGAATGAGCGTGCCTCCCATGCTGATCACGTCGTCGTCCGGGTGCGGGCTGAAGCACAAGCACGTCTTGGTCGAGTCTTTACTAGCCGGGTGATATTCGATCGTGTCCTGCATCCAGCGGAAGACGCGGTGCGCAATCTTTTGGGCTGGGCCATGCTGGCGCAATAGCTGATGCAAATCATGCTGGCGGAAATCTTCGTCGTCCAGCTTGAGTAAGGCTTTACCTGAACGTTCGCACAGCCATAGGACCGCGCGTTTGATCAAAGATTCCTGCCACTCGACTTCTTCTAACAGCCACGGCATCGAAATTCCAGTTAGCGCGCCCGCCGCAGGAATATCTAGCAGCGCTCGAGCGTCGGCGTGCTCTAGTAAATACGATGCTGGAATTCGATCCGATATAACGCCTTCCAGCGTTTCGGCCACGATTCTGGCTTTGTGTTCTCCAAGCGCCAGCAGCAATATATGGCGCGCTGCCAAGATGGGTGATAGTCCAACGGTCAGCGCATGCTGCGGTACGTTCGATTCACCAAAAAAGTCGCTGGCGCAGGCCTGACGGGTAATCGGATCCAGCGTGCAGAGCCTCGTACGGCTCTTTTTCATCGAGAAGGGTTCATTGAAACCAATATGGCCATTGCGTCCAATTCCCAGCAGCACTAGATCGAAGCCACCCGCGCTGTGGATTGCGTCGTCGTAGCGTCGGCAGTGCAACTCAACATCGCTGGTCGCGATCTGGCCATCAAAGCAGTGTACGTTCTCGGGTTGCAGATTGACATGGTCGAAAAAATGCGTTCCCAACCAGCGGCGGTGGCTCTGTGGATTGTCGGACGAGAGCCCGTGAAACTCGTCTAAACAAAACACGATCACGTTGGAAAAATCGAGCCCATGCTCTCGATGCAGGCGAATGAGTTCGCGGTAGGTTCCCACCGGAGTGCTGCCGGTAGGCAGACCGATCACAGTGGTTTGCCCCAAGTCCGATCGTTCGCGGATTAAGCGGGCGATGATTTGTGCCGCGTGTCGCGCTAAGTCTTTGCCCGTCTGGAACACGAACGCAGGCATGTGAGTGCCCGGCACGGGCCGCGCACGTTGGGCTGGCGAGGGGGAACTGGAGGTGAATTCAGTCGCTGTCACGGATGGTTATCTCTGGTAGTGGAAAATCCAAGTCCGCAGGCCGGCATCTTGGGATAGCCGCTGGGCGGGATGCCGTCGCTCTGGCTGAGGCAGAACCTTCTAGTTTTGTCGAAACTGCCGCTTTGAGCAATGTTTCCTCCCCTTTTGCCCGAGCATTTCCTCAAAACAACTCGGGCATTTCGTCAAAATAGTGCTTTCAATCCGCTGCTAGGTGGGTTTACCACCGCTTAGAGGTCGGATAAGTCAGCGAGTGGCTAGCTTTTCGGTGTCAGCATAGTGAAACGAATTTCTGTCGCAGCCGAAGCCAATAGACTTTGGCCTTCCTTGGGCTAATTCAAAGTTACCGCGAGCAAAATCTGTCGCGCACACTTCGGATTACCGGCAAATCCGTAAATCGATGTAAAACGCTGCGAATTCACAAAGCGGCGGAGGTCACCACCCGTTGCGAGCGGTGCTGGGCGGCTTATCATGTTCGCAGCAAGTCATCCGTCCAACACACATGCTCTGTAGCCAGCAGGAGTCGAACCATGTCACAAAACTCGCCCAAACAATGGTTTAATCTCGAAGAGCGTTTTTATAACGAGATCGATAATCAGCTATTGGAAAAGCTCCGCAGCAGCATGTCCAAAGAGCAGACCGCCGAGGACATCAAGCGGTTGACTGGTGTGACCGATATCAATTTAGCCACCAAAATCGCCGAGCTGCAAATCACGGTGGAGACGCTGGCCGCTTTTCGCCTAGTGCCACTAGTCGCTGTGGCTTGGGCCGACGATCGCATCGACGCCAATGAACAATACGCCATCCAAGTCGCGGCTGAAAAAGTAGGCATAGTCGAAGGTTCCGCTGAAATGGAGTTGCTCCAAGCTTGGACTCGCAAGCGCCCGCCAGCGGAACTGTTTGATGCGTGGTGCGAGTACGCTCGCGCGCTTGCGGATTCGCTGGCCGAAGAACATCGTCAATCACTACTCAATGCGACGCTAGAACAAGTCACGTCGGTGGCCACGGCCGCCGGTGGCGTGCTAGGCTTCGGCAGCATCAGCAACAGCGAACAGGCCCTTATCGACCGCGTTGTGAAGGCGCTCTGCTAAGGCGATCGCGTTACGCTCACGACGACGGAAATCTTTGCACTGCTGCGACTTGTCCTTTAGACTGCTGCGACTGGTCGTAGCTTTTGCGCAGACCTTGACCACAGTGCGTTTTTCTGCCAAAAAAACGCCCTCAGCCATTAAAAGTTCACTACCCTGAGAGGGTCCGTGAATGGTTACGGAATTGCTCGAACCGAAGCCTAGCAAGCGGAAGGCCCACTCCGCCGCCGAACCACTTTTCAATGACCGAGCTGCTACTACCACTCGACCACCCCAGAAAGCCTCGACAAGTCGCAGCAGTCCAAAGAGTGCAGCAGTAGTCTGGTGAGCGCTGTAGCAGTAGCTTGGAGAGCGCTGCTGCAGTAGTCCAAAGAGCGGGCCAGTCCAACGTCTGCGAGCAAGTCGATTAGCGAACGGTCGACTGCGCGATGCTCGATCGATTCAAGCGGCGTCCGCGCAGATTTAGGTGCCACAATCGGCAGGACCGTTACAAGCTAGCCAGCTTTCTAAGCCAACTCTCTATTTTCGCCACTCGGCCAGAGAACAAAGTCTGCCTGTCGGAAATCCATGTGCTACGTTTCGATGGAGATTCGTAGAACCGTGCCCTGGATTGGGGCGCCATAAGGTAGGACGCTTCGGGATGAAAGCGGGACATGGACAGTTCGATCGACACACTCACGGGTGGCAACATCCGTCGGCCAGCGGTGCGCCCAGTCAGCCGGTCAATCAATGCAAGTTGGATCGAGCCAAGCGAGCAGTCCGCTGCTTAATCTTGCTGGTGTGCGGCGGCCTGAGCTTGTTAGGCAGCGGCTGTGCTCGTCTTCAACTGCCTGCCATCGATCCCAACGGCAACAGCATCTTTCTGCCGTGTCCCAATACCACGCAGCTAACCCTGCCCAGCCTGCATGGTCATAATGGCCAGCCAGGGATGATTCCGCAGCCCGCTTTCGCCGCCCCCGCTATGCCTCCGCCGTGCATCGACGGCAGTTGCAACACGGACAACAAGGGGACTAAGCATCAACTATTAAAACAGCACAAGCTCGGCCAGAAAATCGAAAAACACTTTCGCTCGCCGGGCAAAGCGGGCGAGATCCAAATGACTCCCATGCGCGTGGTGGCGCCAGTGGGCGGAGAGGTCGTTTTGTTGGCTGGCATCTGCGGCCAGGATGGCTATCTGGTCAAGCGCGAACCGCTGGAGTGGATGTTAGCGCCCGGCAGCGTCGGTACATTCATTGAGGTTGGCGACGATTCGCCAGGCCACTTGATCAGCTCGTTGACTCTCCATCGCGCTCCCAAAGTGGAGAAGCTGGGAGTCGACTTCGCCAAGGGTCGCACCAGCAGCAAAGAGACGCTCATCGATCGCGGCTCGCCCGACTGCAAGGACGACATCCAGCTCAAAGAGGGACAGACTTGGCTCAGCATCTCCTCGCCCAACGAAGGGGTCAGCCGCATCACCGTGCTGGCGCCAGATAGTCAAATCTGGGATCGACGCCGCCAAACGGCCACCATCTACTGGGTCGATGGGCAGTGGGAGTTTCCACAACCGCAGATCAAGCGCTCCGGAGAAATGCTGCAGTTTGTGACACGAGTCACCAAGGCCGAAGCGCTGGTCCCCGCCGAAGATTGGATCGTGCAATATACGATCGTCGATCCCAGCGTCGCCAGGTTTGAACCACCCACCGGCAGCAACGTGGCCCGCATCAAAGTTAACAAAGACGCGCAGGCCATTGCGCAGGTCGTGGCAGCCACCGACGCACAAGGGCAACCCGCCCGCGGGACGACTCCCATCATGATCGATGTAATTCGCCCAGCGCAACCCTCGGATAATTTGCCCGAGCTGACGCTGGGGAGTGGGCAGACCTTTGCCACCTTCAGCTCGCCCGGACTGAATCTACAAGCCTTCGGCAATGATGTCGGTTCGGTGGGCGAGCAGATCACGTATGTAGCCAGCTTGGGCAACCCCGGCGACGTGCCGGCTGAGAACGCACAACTGGTCATGAACATACCCACCGGAACACGTTTGGTAAGCGCCATTCCCGAGCCATCGTCGGCCACCAATACAGGTTTGGTCTGGGACCAGGGAGTGCTCGACGCACATCGCCAGCTCGACGTCTCCGCTGTGCTAGAAGCCCTGCGGCCCGGTACTTACGATGTGGTCTTCCAAGCGGCCGCCGCCGGCAATCTGTCGGCCAATTCAACGGTTCGCACCGAGATTGTAGAAGCCAGCGTCGAATTGCGTTTCGACCCGATCGGAGGGGCTGCGCAGGCCGAGATCGGCCAGTTGATCGAGTATGCCATCGACGTCAAGAACACTAGTCGACAGACGTTGACCGACCTCCGCGTGGCCATCGAAAGCGATCCAGGGATGCCCGAGGCCGAAACCGGTCGCACCGAAGTTGAAAAGAACATCAGCTACTTGCAGCCCGGCGAGACGCAAGCCATGCAGGTCAACTTTGTCGTTCGCCAAGCTGGCCAACTGGCAGCCAAAGTCCGCGTCTATGCGGGGCAGAATCTGCTGGCCGAACGCACGACTTCCGTGCGCGGCGCGGAACCAGCACCCAAGCGACCCGAGGTGGGGATCGATATCGAATTTCCAGAGACGATCCGAGTCGGCACTACGGTCAACGCTACCGTGACGCTGCGCAATCCGGGCCAAGTCAGACTGACTGGACTGAATGTGGAGTTGTCTTGGGATCCATCGCTGCGCGCCACCTACGTCGATAGCAACAATTCGACTCGCTTCCGCTTAGGAGCCGACGGTCGTTCAGCGGTCTGGTCTGCACAAGATTTACTGCCGCCGATGTCGAGCAGTTCAGGCGACATG
>CAKQNH010000086.1 GCA_934255105.1 uncultured Pirellulaceae bacterium | reverse complement strand
CGCTAAACGACAATCCCGTTATACCCGACAAAGTGACTTGACCGTTTGTCGCTGTCAGGGTCACCTGCATCACACTCTCCGCTGCGTCTAGATCGCTGATCGAAATCATATTGCCGTTTGCGGTGGAGAATACAAGCGTTAAGTCTTCGTTAACGGATTGGGCTCCGGGAACGCCGTTAAGTGGTGCGTCGTTAACCGGGGTAACATTGACTGTGGCCGTTGTTGCATTGCTGACTCCGCCATCTCCATCGGTCAACGTGAATTGCACACTGCGGCTGGTCCCGGAGGGAATGTCCGAGACATTTTGATAGGTGATGTTTCGCGCAAGGGCCTGAGTGGACGAAACATTTGCACCACTATTGAGCACTATCTCCAGTGGCGTGAAGCCATCGCTGCCGCCGGTGAAACTTCCGACCACGACTGCGCCGGCTCCAAAGTTGTAGGTAATGTTGCTACCCGAGACGCCGATTTGGCCGATGCCCGTACCTTGGTTGCGGATTGCCAATCGGTCGTTGTCCGTGCCGTTCTCGCTTATGAATACCGTTAGCACTCCACCATTGAAGTCGGGCGAATCTGGGTCGTTGACGCCAAATCCAGCATCGATGACGCTCGGTGGATCATTTTCCATGTAATTGAGCGGGCTACCGGGTGCTGTGACCGTCGGGGCGACGTTGCCTGTACCAACATTGATGTTGATCACATCGTTGTCGAACTGGGCACCACCGGCGCCGGTATTCCCCAAGTCGTTCGTGGTGATCGTGAGCGTGGCGAGTCCATTGAAACCAGCCGTCGGGGTGAAGATCAGGCCATCGAGCACTTGGTTGATATCCGACTGGGTACCGCGAATAACTATGGTCGCATCGCGAATCCCATCACTACTAACGAACGTTAATGACGTTGGAATTTCAAATCGCTGAGCAAACACTCCCTGGTTGTCGCCCGTCCCATTGCCGACCCAGGAAACGACAAAATTCCCCTTGGCATTCATGGCAACCGATGAAAACGTTTGATCGCCGGACGTGGAAGTGTTGACAAGCACTTCACCACCTTTGGCGACGCCTGCTGAGGAATACTGTCTTGAGTACACTCCCAAGCCGCCACCATCTTGATCTTTACTGCTCCACGTGATGACAAAATCGCCATCGGCATCGACGGCGACAGACGAGTACATCTGTTCCTTGTTGGTCGTGCTGTTTACCAGGAACTCGGAGCCTTGTGCGACTCCTGCGGAGGTGTACCTCTGAGCGTAAACACCCCAGCTATTGCTATCCTGGTCCTTGCTGCACCAAGTCACGACAAAGTTGCCGGACGCATCCATTGCTACCGACGAGAACATCTGCTCCTTGGCCGTCAAACTGTTCACTCGGAATTCGCCGCCCTTGGGGGTGCCGGATGCGTCATATCGTTTGGCATACACTCCCCAGCTATCACCGTCTTGGTCTTTGCTGGACCAAGTGACTACAAATTCCCCGTTGGCGTCCATGGCGATCGCCGAGTCGAATTGCTCTTTGTTCGTCGTGCTATTGACACGGAATTCACTACCCTGAGTCACTCCGGCCGAGTTGTATCGCTGAGCATAGACACCCCAACTGTTGCCGTCCTGATCCTTGCTGGACCAACTGACGACAAAATTGCCGGACGCATCCATCGCAATGGCAGGGTCAAGTTGTTCCTTGTTAGTGTAAGTGTTGACCCGGAATTCCCCGCCTTGAGCGGCACCGGAGGCGTTGTAACGCTGACCATAAACGCCCCAGTTGTTTCCGTCTTGGTCCTTACTCGACCAGACGATGACAAAGTTGCCAGCATCACTCATGGCAACGGTGGATCCAAGCTGGTCCTTTGCCGTGGTAGAGTTAACTCGGAATTCCCCCCCCTGAGCGACACCGGCGGTATTAAATCTTTGAGCGTATACTCCCCAGCCGTCGCCATCCTGGTTTTTGCTCGACCACGTCACGACGTAGTTTCCGTTGGCATCCATCGCCACACTGCGCGTACTACCAAAATCAACCGCGAAGCCACCGTAAACAGAAACGTCGGTGGTAATTTGATCGTTCGCAGTAGTTGTGTTGATACGGACTTCGCTGCCAACGGCCGTGGCTGTACCAGAGGGGAAGCCAAGCGTCAGTACACCGTTGGTCGCTGACAGCGTTACTTCGAGCTGGGCACCCGCAGCATCAACGTCATTGATCGAAATCAAATTGGTATTGCCAGTGTCAAAAAGCAACGATGTATCTTGAGGCGTCGCTTGCCCCCCAGGCACGCTGTTGGCCGGTGCGTCGTTGACAGACGATGTACTGATCGTCACTATGTCGGTGGCGATACTGAAAGCTGTGGTGCCGCCTCTCGCCGAAACATCAACCTTGCTTCCAGCACTTCCAGTGGTTTGATCCCAGGCGCAGTAAGTCGTATTCATTGCACCACCATTTTCCCCGTTGGGAGTAAAGCGGAGCAAATCCGTTGACCGGAGCAACAGAGCATTTGTTTCAGAAACTGCACCGGTCGCATTCCACGTTGATCCTCCATTCGTACTGTATTCGAAGGGTCCAACCCATCCGCTGATTGAAGTAATTGCGATTCCTTGAACAGCGCCACTGTCAACGTCGGTTACGCTACCACCCAGCAACGCAGAAATGGTCGCTGAAAACGCTGCGGAATCCTCCGTGAGCGTCAGCGTCGGATTGTACGCAACCAACACCGGTGCATCGTTGACCGCAGTGATCGTTAACGCGGCGACATCGGTTGTGGTAGAGAAGGCGGATGTTCCACCGTTGGTTGTTGTGTTTGCCAGCGAACCATTCGTACCGGTAGACTGATCCCAAGCCCGGAAGGTGATTGCAGCGGCTATTGTTCCGTTGAAGTTGGCGTTAGCCTGGAAGTAGATTCGCGTGTTGGCATCTGCGGCCAGCAATCTTGCGTTGCTGTTTGAAACGCTACCTAATGCGTTCCAAGTGCTGCCATTGTTAGTCGAAAAAAACCAACTGCCGTTGACTGCGTTAGCTGCAGTGATTGCAATTCCTAATGAGGCACCGGCGTCCCCATCCGTAACGTTGTCGACTTGGCCAGATGGAGACGCAAAATCGACGAGTGCGGAAACGAGCGTACCGACTGCACCGGAGGGGGCACCGGAGTCTTCATTCTGAGCCGTCAACACCGGGCTCTTGCTGGCGTCCAGAGTGGGAGCTGTGTTGGTGGCAGTGACGTTGAGGGCGAACTCGGAGGTGTCGTTGGTTGTTAAGTCCGTTGCCGTCGCAGAGATCTTCTCGCCGGTGGCGACAACGGCGGCCAAGGTAGTTGAAAACGAAGCGTTTCCGCTGCCGTTGGTCGTTGCGTTGACAAAGCCTAGGTAGCGCTGCCCCTCGCCATAACCCGAGGCGTCGCTAGTCGTACTGGCGAAGAACTCGATTCGGTACGTGCGACTAGCTGTTGAATTGAGCGTCCCCACAATCACTGGCGTCGGCCCCGCAGTGGAGCTGCTTAGCACGGGAAAATTCTGCAGGCGGTTTGCACCTGAATCGCCATCACCCACATCGTTCGCCGTTACGCCCGCCGTTCCAAGGTTGATGCCAAGAAGCGTGTTCGAATGGATCGCGTTGCCCAGTATTGCGTTACCGGTGCCGCCCATTACATCAACGCCGTTCATAGAATGGTTGGCAATGATATTGCCCGCACCGGCCGTTGTGCCTCCGATCATGTTGGAGTGGCTGGTCCCCTGAAATGTAATTCCCTGGCGATTACCCATGGCGGTCGTAGCGTCGACCCCCACGCCAATGTAATTGCCCTGCACGACGTTGCTGTCGGCGTCCTGCCAGAATCCGATGCCGTAGCTTTGGCCGGACAGGGCTGAATTACCACTGATGATGTTGCGATCAGCCAAGCTTGTACCACCGATCCTATTGCCGTCACTCTTGATGCTTATCCCATAGCCATTGCCGAAGGTCGTCTGCAGACCGGTGACGTCGGTGCCGATATAGCTTCCCACGATCGTCGAGCCGCCGGCGTTAACATCGATCTCGATACCGTCGTCACCCGCGCGGTTGATTACCAAGCCGCGTATCGTCGAAGCACCGCTCGACAGCGTAAGCCCGTTTGGATCCCCGGAGGAAATGGCCGCGGCGTTGAGCTCGATGATCGGCCCCTTGGCCGGGTCATAACCCGCCTGCGTGCTGCCGTCGATAATAACCGCTTCAGTAATGTTCAAGTCACTCCCGCTTAGGTCGATTCGAAACCAGGAGCGCGCCGTACCTGATAGGTAGTCGGCATCGAAGTCTGTAATGGCGGCATCGGCCACGGTGGTTCTCACAGGGGTACTAAATGTTCCGGAGACTCCGTTGTCGCGATAGTAGACGTGATTTAGGTCGTTCAGAGCAATGTTGAAGGTGATTGTATCCACACCCGCCAGCGCATTAGCGTCGAGGATCGCTTGACGCAACGATCCTGCGCCACTGTTGTTGGTGTTAGTAACAATAAATGTGTTTAATAGACCGTCCCAATTGGCCTGCACATTTTGGCTGAAGGCGATGGACGATTCAATCTGGCCGATTGTGTATTCCAGCTCCCAGTTTCCCCCGAGTATGGCGGCACCCGTATCATCTATGCTGGCTGCCACATGCGCACCAGTCAGATTCGCAAAGCTGGCTAGCATAGCGCGGCCATCTTCACCTCCGCCTAACTGGCAGCCGTAGAAGAGGATATCCGCCTCAGAGTCTAAGGCATGGCTCCAATCGGTTAGAAGCGACGAATACGACTCGAGGTTTTCCGTTGTCAACCACAAGTCGCCTAGTTTGATGGCACGATCGGTGCTGTGCGAAACGATGTGCACCGCGTCGACGTGTTGTTGCTGAGCGAGCGCTTCCGAAATTTGCGTTAGACCGTTACGTGAACTCTCCAAAGCGATGACCTGGAACATGCGTCCATCGCTGCGGTCTGAAGTCAAGTCGGCCACGAGCTGTTCGTAGTTCGCCGCAGACTGGTCGACAAACACTAGTTCCAATCGCTGTTGAGTTTCGGATCCAAGCGTTGGCAACAGTTCGAAAGACAGTTCATCGAGAAGTGCGAGCGTGTCGTCGTTGGTGCGGATATCGTCCGGTGCTGTATTCCCGCCGTCCGACTGGCCGCCGTCCTGAGTGGTGGCCGAGTTCGTGTCAGCAGTGCCAGCCTGGTCGACCTCTGCAACTTCGACTGCCTCTACGGGCAATGGAGAAGCGCTGAAGAGTACGCGGGCTTCCAATTGATCCACATCCACGGCTGAACCGCGGAAGTCGTGACCGCTGCTCACGGCGCAGCGCAGCGCGTCGCCCCACTGCAGCGTTGCGAATTTGACAGATGTAAATAGCCGCTTTATTGCCACTCGTTCACGCCTTTTGGAGTGTTCCAAACGTGCGCGCAGATTGCCCGCGATACCGCAAACATAGGACACGATTTGGTGGCTGGCAGAAGATGTCCCCCCCGAAAATGGGTTTGGGGTGGGTAAGCTGCGTAGAAGATTTCAGCAATGACGGTCGCAGGGGATTGGGCGGGAACGGGGGCGAGATCGCCCTCATGCCCGCTTGCCGGGCTGGAGCGCAAGTTTTTCAGCTAGATACAATATGCGGGCGGCCCGCGTTGGGATGCGGGCTATTTGCGATCCATGAGCGCTAACTGGACCTCGACAATTTTCGAGGCGCACTCGAAAAAGGCATCGACGATTTGCGGGTCAAAATGTTTGCCGCGCCCCTCTTGGATAATCTCAAAACACTTTTGTCGCGGAAAGGCTTTTTTGTAGGGGCGTTCGCTAGACAGTGCATCAAACACGTCAGCCACGGCGGTGATTCTGCCTTCAATTGGAATGTCTTCCCCAGCCAGTCCGATAGGATATCCGCTGCCATCCCATTTTTCGTGATGGGTTTGCGCAATACGGGCGGCCATCATCATCATGGGGGAGCTACGCACATGCAACATTTCAGCTCCCAGACGCGCGTGGGCTCTGAGCTTATTCAATTCCTGCATGGAAACCGGTTCGACGATCTCTACGCCAAACGAACAATGCTTGCGCATCAGCTCCCATTCTTGCGGATCCAACTTGCCAGGTTTGAATAGGATCGAATCGGGAATTCCAATTTTCCCCACGTCGTGCAATTGGGCTGCGAGTTCGAGCATCTGCACTCGGGCGTCGGGCCAGCCCATTTGCTTGGCGATCATCCCGGCGTAACGTCCGACGCGCAACACGTGATTTCCGGTGTCATCGTCGCGATGCTCGGCGGCTTTGGCCAGGCCTAGGATAAGTTGTTGCCGACTGCGGGACAGGTCTTCTGTCCGCCGCCGGACCATCGCCTCGAGTCTGGCGCTTTCTCCCGCGAAATCCTCTCTGTGGGATTTTAGCAGCAGTGCGTTGCGAACCCTGGGAATCAATTCATAGGGGTCGACGGGCTTGTTCAGGAAATCCGTCGCACCTAGATTGAGGGCATTCTGCTTGAGCTCGGGCTCCAGTCCCTGTGCTAAAACGATGATCGGCAAATGGCGCGTGGCCGCGTTCGCCGCCATGCTTCTCAAAATTTCCAGGCCGCTGAAATTGGGCGGATTGACCGCCAGTAAAACTACATCGGGCTCACGTTGCTTAATGGTCGACAGGGCATCGTGTACGTCGATCGTCGACAGAATTTGTTGATAACCGCTTTGCTGTAGGTAGGTTTGCGCTGCCAACAGGCTCGTTTCTTCGCCATCCACAATCAATATACGTTGTTTATGGAGCTGCCGCGTCCGATCGTTCAACACTGAGTCGATGAATGCCGTTTCGCCAGCTACCGGCGACGTCTTGGGGGCCGTTTGGCTCTGTGGCTGCCTCACATTGACTTCGGCAGCGCGCAGCTTGGGCTGTTCCACGACGGTTGGTATTTGAGCGGCGAGTGTATGGAATTGAGCTGCGGGTAATGAGGTCATGGTTAGTGGACTTTATAGATTGCACAGTTTTGGCGTAGCTAAACGTAGCACTCCGTTAGTAAGCTCGGGGCCGCCGATTTGCCAGCGAATGGTGCCGAAAGCCGAAAAGCGATTGTGATTCGAAGGGTCGTAGGCATATTGCCGATAGTGCGTTTTATCGCGGCTGACTCTAAGGCCAACCGCCATGCTCAGAGAGTGCGGAAACACGACGTTTTTTGGCCAACGGCCATTAGTCAATGGGTAAGGATTGACTATGGCCGTTGGCCAAACGATTCATGTGGGTTTCGGCTCTTGGGGCGAGGGGCGTCGACTTAATTATTAACGCGTTTTGCAGGTGGACCGACTTTGGAGTGCTGCGACTTGTCGTAGCTTTGGCGGTGACTACGGAGCGGGACGGATTTATACGGCGGAGGCTGGTTGGGCAGCAGTCTGGCTTGGGATAGAACTGTTTTGCAGCGTCATACACAGGGTGTGGTGAAGGTTCGCGTTAAAAGCTACGACAAGTCGCAGCAGTCAAGGAGCGCAACCGCAGATCGCCGATTCGTCTCTCAAACTAAGCCTCAAATGCGTCACTAATACAATCGACGTCCGATGCCCAAGGCTATGACAAATATGGCAGTTAGCCAAGAAAAGCATTTCCCAAGCCGCCTAGATTTCCTAGGCAGCGAGTTATTCTCTCTGCAATCGTCACAACAGGACTTTTGATCGCAACTAGCAGCCCCCCGTCCGCCGATACTTCGAATGCATAAGTTTTCTAAAGCGAACTCTTTTCTTAAGCGAAGACTGCGGAGTGCATCGGCCTTCATGAGTGCCTGGGGCAATTTCTTCTATTCCCTAACACCAATCTGCCTCTGGGCAAGTTTGCTAGCAGGTTTTGCGCAGTCGCAAGCACCGGTCGAGCCGGTGCGCCCATACCCATGGCAGTCTTCCGCTGCTGCGCAGGGGCCTGCACAATCGTCGACAGCTCTAGCCCACCCGCCGCTGCACTCGATGCTGGCACCGTATTTGGCCAGGAACACGGCCGCTCGGCAATCGCAAACTGGCCTCCCCCTGAACGCGGACGATTCAATTCCGCTCGATTTTTCACCCTGGTGGGAAACTCGCATTTCGCTGCCAACTCAACCGTCTTCGATCGGGGTGGGGGTAGATGAATTGCTTCAGTCTGCGCTGGCCTATTCACCGAATATTCGCGCGATCTCGATCGAGCCGAGCATTCGCGATTCCTACATGTTTGAAGAGGGGGCGGCCTTCGATTGGCGAGCCTTTCTGGAGACGGGCTACAGCGACAAGAACGATCCGGTGGGGAACCTGTTGACGACGGGCAACAATGAAGATCGCCTGAAGGATCGCAATTGGAATGCAAACGGTGGCATCCGCAAAACCAACCAACAGGGTGGCGAGGTAGAACTGGCCCAGCGACTGGGCGCTCAGCGCAATAACACTCGCTTTCTAGATCCCAATCCTCAGGGGACCGCCCGACTGGAGCTGAATTACACGCATCCGCTGATGAACGGTGCGGGGCGTCATTACAATCGCAGCCGGATCGTGTTGGCCGAGATCGATAGCAGTCGTTCGCGGGACGAAGTGACGCGTTTGCTGCAAGATCATCTGTTGCAGGTCACGGAAGCCTATTGGGACCTGTATCGTGCGCGCAGCAGATATATCCAGCGGGTGACGTTGACTCTGGCTGCCGAGCAAGTCTTGGAGATGCTTTCAGGTCGCGCGGAGCTAGATGTCGTGGATCGACAAATCCTGAGGGCCAAAGCTGCGGTGGCGAAGCGGCGTTCCGAGATCGCTCGAGCCGCTACGCAAATCGACAACGCCGCCTCCCAGTTGAGAGTGTTGGTGAATGATCCCGCCTTGATGCAAGCGGCTGAGCTGACACCGTTGGTGAGTCCATTATTAGCGCGAGTTGAAGTGTCGATGGCCGATAGTTTGGGGACAGCGTTGGTCCATCAACCGGAGATTGCCCAAGCGGTTCGAACGCTGGACGCGACGTCGGTGCGATTGGGAGTGGCACGCAACGAATTGTTGCCCAAATTGGATCTGTTGATGAGCACCTATGTAGCTGGCTTGGAAGGTGGCAGGCAGTCTTTGTCAGCTTGGAACAATCAGTTTATAGACGGCAGACCGGGCTTTTCGGTGGGCATACTGTGGGAGCAACCGCCGGCTAATCGCGCAGCGCGGGCGCGCGAGGCGCGTCGGCGGATGGAACTTCAACAAGCTTCTAGCCAATTCGAATATACGGTAGCCACCGCGCTCACCGTCGTCGAAATTGCCGTGCGAGAGGTCGGAACCAGCTATCGAGAGATGGTTGGCAGATACCACACGATCGTAGCCGCTGCTGAAGAAACGTCTTTCCTGAGTGATCGCTACACGCTCATGCCAGGGATCGGCGACTCGGCCACACTGCTCCTGGAAGATCTACTCAATGCGCAGGAGCGTCAGGCGGATGAGGAGGCCGCTTTTGTCGATTCCCAAGTCAGCTATACGTTGAGCCTCGTGCGTCTGCGAAAGGCTATGGGAACGTTGCTATTGGCGGGTCCCGTCAACTATCAATCCATCGCGAGTTCGTCGCCCATACCACAGCCTAACTGGGACGAGCTTGATCTACCAACGGTGCCACGTTTTGAAACCAAGCTTCACAGCTCGCCACAGGCTAGGAACACATCAGCCATGGGAGCGAGCATTCCCAACGACGATAGCCTTCCCGCCGCGGGCTACGACGCAGGTGCTGTAGCTTATCAGAATCTTCCGCCTCTGCTTCCAAATCTGCGGAAGTAGTAACGTGCCTTATCGTCGAGGAGCTTTTCATGGCAAGCACACTTGATACAGCGCTGTCCAGTCCTCAGTCATTGCGCGGATTGACAAACCAATTGGCTGACGTCCGCCGTCATGCGGCGCGGCTGCAAAAACTGAGCGATAGTTGCTTGCAGTCTGCGGCCTGCGGGCTGCGAGAGTCCTTCGCTCGGGCCGATTCCCCGCTGGCAACAGTCACCGAGGGGCTTGGACTATCAGTCGAAGCCTTGCGACGCACCGTGGGAGTCGAATTATATGATGTCCAACTCATGGCCTCTCTGGCAACTTCACTGGGCAATGTAGCAGAGATGCAAACGGGAGAAGGCAAAACATTTTCAGTGGCCCCTGCAGCCATCCTGTCTGCCCTCCGTGGAAACGCCGTGCATGTGGCGACCCCCAATGCCTATTTAGCAGAGCGCGACTACGCCCTATTGAGTCCCGTTTTTGAAGTGCTGGGGATCTCGGCCGGTCTAATTGGGGATTCAAACACCGCGCCGGCCGTCAAAAAAGCGGCCTACGACAGTGAAGTCACCTATGCGACGGGCTTCGACCTTGGGTTCGATTATCTGCGCGACCAAGCGGCCAGGCAGGCGGCGACGCACAGCCCGCTCGGGGTGGAATTGTTGAGCCGGCTGCGGGGCGAGGCCATGCCTGGTCGGTCGACCATTCAACGCGGACACCCGATGGCCATCGTCGACGAAATCGACCATGTTCTGCTGGATGATGCGGGGTCGCCGTTGATCTTGTGCGATGCGCCCCAAGGCAATGCAGAAGATGCCGAAGTGTGCCAATTGGCTTGCCGGCTGGTAGACGGAAGCTTCGTAGATGGATTGGTCAAAGGGGAGCACTTTCATCTCAACATGACGGGCACCGTCAGCCTGACGGAGAGTGGAAACCAACGCATCCACGCGCGCGAGGTAGTCATCCCAGTTCAGAAGTTGCTACGCCCTTGGAGCGAGTATGTACAACAGGCGATACG
>CAKQNH010000085.1 GCA_934255105.1 uncultured Pirellulaceae bacterium | reverse complement strand
CGGTTGTCCCAACCGTTTAGCCTTCCCGTAGAACGGTTGTCCCAACCGTTTAGCCACAGCTTCCCCCGCTGGAAATCAACTTGGCAGGTGATACCATCTACCTTCCGTGAGTAAAATTGCTGTCGCAGCCGAAGTAGCAGCGCATAAATCAGCATTTTCGAGGACGGGTAGTACCGACGCGGAGCGTCGAGCCACATTGGAGCCACATTGGAGCAGCGCGTGAGTCAACATTTTCGAGTGGCGGGAATTTCATTTGAGCACATGCACATGGGAGATAATCTGCGCATGGCCGCAGATCACCCGCTTTGCGAAGTGGTTGGCTTGTGCGATGTTGATCGGACGCGCATGTTGGCCGCCCAGAGCGATCTGGGGATGCCCGACCAGAGCTTGTACGCAGATTGGCAGCATTGCATCGAAGACTCTCGCCCCGACCTATTGGTTGTCTGCCCCGCCACGGGCGACCACGCGACCTGGGTCGAGCGTCTAGCCCCCTTCGGCCTACCGCTGCTGGTCGAAAAGCCGATGGCCGCCTCGCTGGCGGATGCCGACCGCATGATCGCCGCTTGCCAACAGCACGATGTGGTTTTGGCGATCAATTGGCCAATCGTCTGGGTTGCATCGCATCGAACGGCCAAGCGCTTGGTCGACGAAGGCAGGATTGGCAAGGTTATCGAGGTGCATCACTACGGTGGCAACCGCGGTCCGCTGTGGCATACAGCCGGTAAGCTCGAGATTACTGCCGCAGAGGTCGATCGTCAGAAGCCGACTAGCTGGTTTTATCAACGCGATAAAGGGGGCGGGTCGATGCTCGATTACTTGGGCTATGGTACCACTATCGGCACATGGTTCCTGGACGGTGCGTTGCCGCTGGAGGTCACCGCAGTGATCGACGGTGCGGCGGGCCTCGAGGTCGACGAGCATTCCATAACCGTGGCGCGTTATGAATTTGGATTGAGCAAATTTGAAACGCGATGGGGAACGTACACCGATCCATGGACGCACCAACCACAGCCGCGCTGTGGCTTCGTTCTAGTCGGAACAGCGGGGACTATCAGCTCGTTTGACTACGCCGACACGGTGCGCATGCAGGATGCAGATCATCCGGCAGGACTCGATATACCCGTCGACGAACTGGTGGCCCCCATGCAGAATCCGATCCAGTACGTAGTCGACTGCTTGCAACGCGGGATGCCAATCGAAGGGCCTCTTTCTCCCGCGATCAGCCGCATTGGCCAGCAGATAGTCGATACGGCTTTCCATAGTGCCCAAGAAAAACGCACGCTGCCGCTGATGGATTGACTACGCTTCTCTGGACCGCTACGACAATTCGCGGCAGTTCAAAGCGAGTGACCGTGGCCCAACATTTCAGCTACTCGATATCTCCGAGCGCTTCGGACAACGGGCGACTGTCGGGGATGTCTTCAGGCCATAGAGTCCACACGGTGGTGCGGTTCATAATGCGTTCGCGGAAAGTGCGAATCTCCTTGCGGCGTCGCTCCTCAGAGAGCGATTCACGCAGTTCGGCCTGTGCTTCGGTAAAATCCTTAACGTGTCCTGCTTCGCGCTCCAGCACCTCGACGATGTGCAGGCCAATGTCGTCCTCGATGATCTGACTCAAACTATTGGGCGGCAGTGTGAACAAAGCTTCGTCGAGCGGTTTGGATTTCAGACTGCCCTGAGTTGTCCAGTCGTAGACGCCACCTTCACTGGCCGAATAGCCTTCGGAAGACTGCTTAGCTACGGCTTCGAACGCCTTTCCATAATAGACCTCGTTGCCCAATTCGCGAATGCGCGCCATCGCCTCTTCGCGTGTACTGTGTTTGTCAAATCGCACGGTTAATTGCCGCCAGCGCGCACGCCCGGCGACATTCCAGCGCTCGGAGTCTTTCTCTTGGCGATAGGCGTCGACCAGATCATGTCGATCGATCTCGAACTTGTCTGGCACAAATTTCCGTTCCAGCTCGCTGGCCAATACCTGTTCGATGAATTGGCCGCGTAGGGTGCCCAGGGAGAGCGACTTGTCCATCAATTTTTGTTCCAGTTCCGCGATGGTCTGAACTTCGTATTTTTCCATCAACACTGGGACTTGTTTTTCAAAGAAGATCTTTCCTGCGCGAGTGATGACTTTCTTTTTGGTGTCGGCGAATTCTTTGGGAGGTACGGAGCCAACCATATCGCGAAAGAACTCATGATAGATGGCTTTGATCTCGACATACTGACGCAGGGCTTGTCGAGTTAGTTGTTTGCGGATCTTCTTCTCCTCGTCTGCCGACGGGATCTTGTCTTTATTCTGTTGGATGATCGGTTCGACAAACACGGCCATGTCGCCTGCCAGAATATGTTCATAGCCGACCACCGCGATCAATCTGCCGGCAGGAAACTCCTCGGGCTCGGAGGCCCTGAATGAGTTCTTCTCCAGCGAGGTGGCCGTCGACAGATCGAAGCCCGTCAAACTACCCGGAATTGGAGGGGAGCTATGTGAAGCCAGCGAATTTTTCGCCGGTGGAATACCGACCGCCCCAGCACCACCACTGATCGTTGTGGAGTTCGGCGAGCTCATGCGGGGCATGGTGCCAGCGGCCGCTGCAGCCTGGTTGTTCACTTGGTTGGCGAAGGGTGGAGCACCGTTGGGAAGTGCTGGCAGGCCCGGCAGCGCGGGCAACTCATACTTCTGCGCTGGTGGTAGGTCCATGGTGGGCAGTTGGGCGGCAGGCAGTGGCGGGATGAATTGTTCCATTCCTTCGATCAGGCTCTCCGCGGCCGCCTGTGGTTTGTTTGCCTGTTCGCGCAGTTCTGGCGAGCTGGACAGTGCTGGTGAGCTAGTGAACTGCGCATTGGGTATGGCCACGATCCCGACTGGTATAGGTACATGGGCTGGAGTAGAGATCGCCTGTTTGCTTGTGTTGGCTGCCGTCCCCAAGGGAGTACCCGGAGGAGGTGGCAAGCTGACCACGCGTGGCTGGCTGGCCCCGCTAGCAGTCGCTGGCAGCGCAGACTGTCCCCAACATGGATTAGCAATAGCGGTGCAACATACGATTCCGCAGGCCGTGGCCAACTGCAACGCAATCGAGACGTTCATGTGAAGCGACTGATTCCGGCGTTGTTTCATGACTCGGCTTTCCTTGGGTTCGCCGGCTCACTCGAGCCGAAAAGACTGTTTCAGTCTGTTGTTTGACGAAATTAGCCGCAGGAATCAAGAGCGCTTTGGTTCCACAGCCCCCTCAATGTGGCTCGACGCTCCGCGTCGTTATCCAAGCAGACTTTTAATATTGAAGCTATGCGCTTTGTCTTTACTTTGTCCAGACGAAACATTGCACACTGGAAACATTGCACACAGGAAACATTGCACACAGGAAACATTGCCCAGAGGACGATTTGTTGGCCTCAGGGCATTTCCGTGTCCTATATTCTTAGTTCAGGCACAAGCGGGCTCGCCGCTTCCAGTCGTGTCATCTCGAAAATTATTGCACCGAGGAAACAATCCATGCTCCGCATCTTCCCAACTAGCTTAAAGTTGGCATTGGCCGCCCTGCTGACTCTCGACGCCGCTGTCGCCTCTGCCTGTACGGGCATCACCATTCGGCCCGCCGACGGCTCCGTAGTCTTCGCGCGGACGATGGAGTTCGGGGCGGACCTCAAATCGAACGTGATCATCGTACCGCGAGGGTATGAGTTCGCGGGGACCGCCCCAGGCGACAAGCCGGGCATGCGCTGGAAGGCCAAATATGGGATCGTCGGCATCAATGCCTTCGACGAACCTCTCGTCGCCGACGGGATGAATGAAAAGGGGCTGCACATCGGCCTGTTCTACTTCCCCGGCTACGCGGAGTATCAAGAGGTAAAACCCGAGCATACCAGCCGCGCGCTGGCACCCTGGGAACTCGGCACCTACTTACTCAGCACTTGCAGTAGCGTGGAAGAAGCGGAGCAAGCTGCCAAAGCCGTGCTTGTCGGCGAAGTCGTCATGGAAAAAATGGGGATCGTGCCGCCACTGCATTTGGTTGCGACGGACGCCAGTGGCAAATCGATCGTCTTTGAATTCGTGAGTGGAGAGCTAACCGTGCACCTCAACCCGCTTGGCGTGATGACGAACTCCCCGCAGTTCGACTGGCACATGACCAACCTCAGCAACTACGTCACCATGAAGTCTAAAAACTTCGAGGGAATCGATCTGGCGGGTAACAAGATCAAGCCGCTGGGGCAAGGGAGCGGGATGCTCGGCTTGCCGGGCGATTTCACCCCACCCTCGCGTTTCGTGCGCGCCGTCGCCTACTCGCAGACGGCATTGCCGGTCGAAACGGCCAAAGAGGGAGTCTTGCAGGCCTTCCACATCCTCAATCAATTCGACATTCCCAAAGGAGCGGCCATGGGGGTCGAGCACGGCGTTGAAGTCGCCGACTATACATTGTGGACCAGCGCCGTCGATTTAAAAAACCTGCGTCACTACTTCCGCACCTACGAGAATAGCCAGATCCGTATGGTGGACCTCCAGCAGGTCGACTTCAACGCCCAAAGCATCAAGACAATTTCGATGCGCGGCGACGAAGTCATCGAGGATCTGTCGAAGACAGCGAAGTAGATTCCTACCTCCACCTTCCTACCAAATCACAAGAGCCGTTCCGGTAGGAAAATGGAGGTAGGAAAATAAAGCCACAGGAGAGTTCGGCGCGCTGCCTGCTCGTTGTGCGTGACTTCGCGCAACGATTTCTTTCCGATACAGTGGCTATCTTTGCCTCCATTCTTTTGCCGTGCTGTTTGCGAGTGATGGGAGAAAACACGCGGTCATGCATTTTCACCTGCTTAACACCGATTCGTCAGGCCCCTCGGTCCCTGTACTACAAGCTGGATATCCATGAAACGCTACCAAGTTATCTCCGCCGCTGGACTTCCCGATTCACTCGTGCAACAGGATTTCGATCCGCCGCCGCTTAAGTCACACCAGGTGCGTATTGCCGTCAAGGCATGTAGTCTGAATTACCGAGATATAGTAGTTGCCAAAGGGGGTTATCCGCGAAACGACACTCGGCCGGTCACTGCTTTATCCGACTTGGCGGTACGGGAACGCTGGGTCGATCGTTGCAAGCCACACGAGTCGGTGGAACCGTGTCGCTGATCGGCCTGCTCGAACAAGGCGAACCAAACATGACCCATGCCTTGATGAACGCGCAGACGGTTCGCGGCATCTACGTCGGTAGCGTCGAATTGTTCGAGCGCATGAACCGCATAATCGAGTTGCATAAAATTGAACCGGTTATCGACAAGGTTTTCCCGTTCTCCGAAACGTACGCCGCATATCAATACCTCAGCAGCCAACAGCACGTCGGCAAAGTAGTTATCGACGTGGTGGCGTGACCCAATGCCTCGATTCACCTGCCTCCGGGTGGTAACAACTCGCCAATCGGCCCCGCCACAAAGCTAACTTGCGTGCCGCTTGCCTTCGGTTTAACGCGCATTGCTCTTGACGCTTCCGAGCCGCGACGACTATTTACTGAGCGATACGAGCCGCCCCCATCCGTGATGCTTAATCGAATCAACGTCGACACTTCAGATACATACGTACATAGGAACTTTCCCATGAGATTGATCAAATTCACGGCTGCCGCCCTCGCTATGACCACGCTGGGATTGCCGCTGATGATTGGCTGCGGAGATACAGCCAAGACCGCTGCACCAACTGCTCAGCAAGCGACGCCTGCGGCAGTTCCGGCTGCGGATAGCGTGACGGTCGTCAATGACGGTGCTGAAACTGCGCCGGCGGAAACCGTAGCAATTTTCCTGGATAGCCTGCGCAAAGGAGATGAGCGTGCGGCCAATGGCGTTCTTACCAGCCTCGCTCGTCAAGAACTCGCCAAAACAGACTATAGCATTCAGCCCCTGGGTACGCCGGCAGGCCAGTACAAAATTGGCCGTGTTGGTTTTCCTTATGCCGAGAAGGATGTTGCCCTGGTCGAATGCACGTGGACTGAACCTGCCACCGCTGACAGCCCAGCGGAAGTTATGGATATCGTCTGCGAAGTCCACCTGGATTCCGAAGGTTGGCGCATTGCAGGCATTGGTGTGACCATTCCAGGCACGGAACAGGCCCTCGTGCTCGACTTCGAAAACGCGGCGGCACTCCAGTCCACAATCGATGCGGTGACTGGGCAAACCTCGCCAACGACGGGCAAGATCGCCGCCGAGCTGCCAAGCCAAGCCGCTTCAGTTTTACCTGCTCTGCCGACGTTCCCCGACGCTTCGACGGGCGGGACGGGAACACCAAGTCTGCCAGAATATCCACAGCAGATCGCTTCTCCGCAGCTCAGCGATGCGCCTATCAATCGCTAGAGGATTCTTTTCATCTTTTCGCGAACCATTTCCCTATCGATATTCTTGCACTAGCTCTGCTTGCACTAGCTCTGCTCGCACTGGCTCTGCTCTCACTGGATCCTCTCCCTTTGGGAGAGGTCGAGCCTAAGCGAGGGAGAGGGCAAGCGCAATCTACATCTGTGTGCAAGCCGTCGCCGCCCTCCCCCTCGCCTAGGCTCGACCCCTCCCGCTGCGCGGGCAGGGGTACGATTCGCGTGGGTAGGGAATGAATTGTGGGGTATAAAACGGGCAGGAGTGCCCGTTCTACGACAGTGAAACGGGCAGGAGTGCTCGTGCTACGGATAGGAAAACGGGCAGGAGGCCCGTTCTACGGCAGGGAAGCGGGCAGGAGTGCCCGTGCTACGGCAGGGAAGCGGGCAGGAGTGCCCGTTCTACCGAAGTGAATAGTGCGAAAGTCAAGGAGGCGATTACGGGTTAGCGGTTGAGGCCGGTTACGCCAGCTAGGATTTGGTTGGTGGCGGTGGACCGGTTGAGGACGTAAAAGTGGATGCCGGGCACGCCTCCGTCGATCAGCCCCTGCGTCTGCGCTATCGCGTGGTCAACGCCCACAGCGAATTGAGAGTCGGCGTCGTCTTTCTTCTCAAGCCGAGCAACGAACTCGTCGGGCAGCTTGGCTTTGCACAGACTGGCTATGCGCTGCACCTGCTTGAGGCTCAACACGGGGAGCAATCCGGGCACAATGGGCACGCGAATGCCCGCGGCAACGCAGTCGTCGCGGAAGCGAAAGAAATCGTCGTTGTCGTAAAACAACTGAGTCACAATCACGTCGGCACCCGCGTCGACCTTGCGAACCAAGTTGTCCATGTCCGACTTGGCATCGCTGGCCTCTTGATGCACCTCGGGATAGCCGGCAACCAGAATGCCAAAGCTGGGAAACTCGGCGCGAATCAATTCCACGAGTTCGTTGGCATAGCCCAAGCCCCCTGCGACGGCAGTAAAGGCCGTTTCGCCTTGTGGCGGATCACCACGCAAGGCCACGATATAGTCCACGCCTCGCTCTTCGGCGGCGCGCAGGTATTCTCGCAGTTGGTCCCGCGTGGAACCGACGCAGGTCAAGTGCGAGGCGACTGGTATCTGCAACTGGGAACGCACCTGAGCCGTAATGGTCAGCGTGCGATCTCTGGTCGACCCGCCAGCTCCATAGGTGCAAGTAAAAAAATCGGGGCGATGAATGTTGAGCTCCTCGACCGACTTCATCAAATCGACCATGCCAGCGTCGGATTTGGGTGGGAATAGCTCAAAGGATAGAACGCAACGACCTGATGAATAGGCTCTCGATAGACTCATGGGTGCCGATTGATACGTGAAGGAAGAAGTAGACAAGGAGACTCGCGCAGGCATCTACTATAACTGCCAAAGTTGAGTTTGCCCAACCCAAGTCGGGCTGTGGGAGAGTTTGCGCCGGCATCGCGAGTAGTGTTGCCGAGAAAGATCGCAAAGATCACAAAAGCACTGATCCGTGGGTTGACACCCACGGCTACGTGCTGCCGTGGCTTCGCCACTAAATGCCTGAGGAATTCTGGCAATTTGACCTTACGATTGATGAGGGGGTGAGGTAATCTGAAGGGCTTGGAATAGAACGAGCCCGAATCGCCGAGGCGCCTTATGGCCTCGATTTAGCTTGCGGACGTATGTGTGAACCGCTTTTGGGCCTTCTGAATTATTGACCGGCCATCGTTCTTGGACCGGCAATCTGGCCTAAGGGTAATCACTCTCCGATGACATCTACTGTGCTCGACGTATCTACCGACGTTTCCGCTTCCGCTGCTGCTGGCCTCGATGCCGACACGCTCGTCTTCCGCGATCTGCCTCTGAGCGATGACGTGCAATTAGCCGTGCAAATGGCTGGTTACATGACGCCTACCGATGTGCAGATGCAAATCATCCCGCACATGCTCGATGGCCAAGACGTGCTTGCACAATCTCAGACCGGTACGGGCAAGACGGCCGCTTTTGCGCTCCCTATCCTGTCGCGACTGGAGATGTCGACCGGCACGGCACCGCAAGTCCTGGTGCTGGCGCCGACTCGCGAATTGGCTACGCAAGTCGCCGAGTCGTTTAAGACGTATGGTGCGTGCATGCCCAAGCTGCGCATCGCTGCCATCTATGGCGGAGCGGATTACGACCCGCAACTTCGCGCACTGCGCAAGGGTGTGCATGTCGTCGTGGGTACGCCCGGCCGCGTGCTCGACCACATCAAGCGCGGAACGCTCAGCCTGGAGTCAATCCGCTGTCTGGTGCTGGACGAAGCGGATGAAATGCTCAACATGGGCTTCTTGGAAGATGTCGAGTTCGTGCTGGAGAATACACCGGCTGAAAAGCAGATCGCGCTGTTCTCGGCTACGATGCCGCCGCAGATCCGCCGTATCGCCGAACAACACTTGAAAGACGCTACTACCGTTACCATCGATCGCAAGTCGCAGACGTCCGAATCGATCGAGCAGCGCTGCGTATTTGTCAACGAAGGGGACAAACCCGAGCTGTTGGCGCGGATGCTGGAAATAGAGGATACCGATGGAGTAATCGTCTTCACCAAGACTAAGGACTCGACGGTTGCCGTGGCCGAGCGACTGTGCGCTCTGGGGCTTTCAGCCGCGGCGCTCAACGGTGACCTGCCACAAGCGCGTCGCCAACGGACCGTGGATCAACTCAAGTCGGGACAATTGAATATCTTGGTGGCTACCGACGTGGCCGCACGCGGCTTGGACGTACAACGCATCAGCCACGTTTTCAACTACGATCTGCCGCACGACAGCGAATCCTACGTACACCGCATTGGTCGTACGGGCCGAGCTGGCCGCAGCGGTGTGGCAGTGATCTTCTTGACGTTCCGCCAACGCGGCAAGCTGCGGTTGATCGAGCGGGCTACCAATGGCAAGATCACTGTCGTCGAACCGCCACGCTCGCGCGAGATCAATCTCAAACGCATCGAACGCTTCAAGGCTCAGGCCATCAAGACGCTCGCCAGCTCTGCTGATCTGGGCGTGTACAAGAAAATGGTAGAAGAGGTAGCTGCCGAGACGGAGCAACCGCTGGAGATGGTGGCAGCCGCATTTGCCAAAATGGTTCGCGGCGACCAACCGCTACTGGTCAACGACCTACCCAAGTCGGCTACCTTTGATTCTGGCCGCAGCGATCGCGATTCGCGCGGCGAGCGAAGCGGTCGCGACTTCCGCGACGATGGCGGCCGCGAGGGTAATGCGGGGCGACGCCCCAGCGGACCACCACGCCAAGGTATGGAACGCTATCAAATCGAAGTTGGCCGAGTCGATGGAGTGCGCCCCGCCAATATCGTCGGCGCAATCGCTAACGAAGCGGGCATATCCGGTTCGGATATTGGCTCGATCGATATTCGTGGCAACTATAGCACGATCGACTTGCCCGAAGGGATGCCCAAGGATGTCTATCAGTTGCTACAGAAGACTTGGGTCTCTGGTAAACAATTGCGCATCAAGCTGCTGAATGCTAGCAACGGCTACAGTGCGGCTGGGCACGACGGGGCGGAAGCTACGGGACGACCGTTTAAGAAGTTCAAAACCGCTCCGCCACATGTGAAGAGCAAGAAGGCTCAGAAGAAGGCTTAGGGGTTGGGGGATGACAGGCTAAAAGCTTATCCCACGCGACAAGCTGGAAGCTTATCCCACGAGACAAGCTGGATGCTTACTCCACGCGACAAGCTGGAAGCTTACCCCACGGGGGGCCTGCGTTTCTGGAGAGATTCCGGAAAAGGTAAGCTGGAAGCTTACCCAGCCTTGCGGCGATTGCCGACATTGAACTAAGACTATCGAATGCGCAAGGGAGTGCGCGCGCCCCGAATCAGGAATCAAGGACGATGACTTTCAGCAATCGACGTGGCTTCTTGTGTCAACTCAGTTCGTCGGGCCTCGCTACTGCAGCGGCTATCTCGGCGGCGGTGGGGACGGCTGGCTGCCGCAGCTATCAATACGGCCACTTGGTACGCAAGGATGCGCCGGACATGGTAGGCAGTCACTCAGCCGGAGGCGAGGTCTACAAGCCCCTGGTGGAAGAATCGGTCGCCAAGCTGCTCGGCCGCTGTCGCGATGGTGCTGTCGCTGGGCCGATTGGGCCTCACGGTATGCCCATGGCCAGTCGCGTGTGCTTCGTCGGCGTCGAAAATAAAAGCGCTGAAGAGTTGGGCGACTTCAAAGAACAGATCTATCAGTTGATCGATGCACAGGTCAACCAAGCCGATTCGTTTGAGGCGATCAGCCGCCGCATGGTCGACTCCGCCCTGCATGAGACGCGACTGCGGCCCGATTCGTTGCTCGTCCCCAGCAACATGCAACTGTTTACAGCCGTGCTGCAGCGC
>CAKQNH010000084.1 GCA_934255105.1 uncultured Pirellulaceae bacterium | reverse complement strand
GATCATAGATGCTTGGCAGGAACTCGGGCGGATGGCCCGCACGGCGCGTGTCAGCGGACCGATGCGAGATTTAGAGAATGAACTGGAGCGGACTGAGCGCCAGAATGAAAGTTTGGAAAAGCGGCTCGCGCGAGCCCAGGGGCCCGGTCGAATCGCCGCCCTGCGGACGCAGGTGCAACAGGGGCAGGCCTTCATCGAGGTTTCCCATAAGATCCGCGAATTGCTGTTGAACACGATTGAACGCATTGCTAAGTCGCAGTTGTCATTGATGACTGCCTGGCATCAGGGGAGTGGGGTCGATTGGCCTCACTGGCAGGCATCGGCTAAGAGCGAATTGACACTCCTGCGGCAAGCCATCCAGGATATCGTCCGCCGCCGCGTGACGGGACGCGATCTGATGTCGCTAGTATTCACAGGCCGCGGTGAACTGCAGCTCGGACTACTGCTCAAAGCTTATCGTCTGTTGGCACTGGAGAACGGCTGGAAGATCGACGCTTTTGTGCTGTACGATTACGACCCGCGCTACGACAAGTCCAGCGGTGAATATGGCAAACGCAGCGGATCGCGCCACACCACGGGTAGTGCCCAGTTGCTACCACCTAGCCTGAGGTTGTTCTCAGCCTCCGCGCGCGCCGCTGGCTCAAGCGAGCCATTGCTAGATGCCTATCTCTTAGCCGGTGGGCAAGTTGCCAGCGGCCAACTTCTCAGCGATCAGGTTGTCAACGACCTGAGCGAAGCGTCTAGCGGCCAAGCGAGCGGTGCCACCAGGCGGCCCAATCCGTGCGGTCTGGCTCTGCAGATTCAGGGGATGGGAGTCGAGAGTTCGCTAGAGGGTGAAGGGGGCGTGATACACTTCTTCGACCAGGCCGCCACCGGCCCCAAACGCCGCCAGCGATTTCGCATCCAAGTTTTTCCGCAGCGGCTGGCCGAGGTGGCTTTGCCCGCCGATTGGCGCGAGCCGGTGGCTGCGAATCAACCTGACCCGCGACGCATAGTCGACTGGAGCATGCAAACTATTACCAGTCACTCACACATCTCAACCAACTTCGCGCAGGGCAAAGTCGCCGAAGGGCTGCTGGCTAACATACAGCAAGAGCACGAACGCGAGTTATGGCTAGCCATTGGCTATTCAGCTATACCCGGTACCGCCAGCCTGCAGTATTCCGGCGACATGGAAATACCTTACTGAACAGCATTTCAGCCCGTAGAACGGGCACTCCTGCCCGTTTGCTTCCGTAGAACGAGCACTCCTGCCCGTTTTCTTCCCCGCATCTTTTCACAACCCCTGCGAGCTCGCCGGTGAAGAAGTTTTGAAGCTAGCTCTCCCCCATCGCATCGGGCGCATACGGCAATGACTAGCTCGCAAAACTTTGGCTCACGCCAGGCAAGTTGGCATGGGGCCGAGGTGGCAAGCTGGTATGGGGCCGAGGCTCTATGAAACGTGGGACATAAACGGGCAGGAGTGCCCGTTCTACGGTTGTTGGCCTTTTGAAACGTGGGACATAAACGGGCAGGAGTGCCCGTTCTACGGTTGCTGGCGTTTTGAAACGTGGACATAAACGGGCAGGAGTGCCCGTTCTACGGGCGCGGCACCCCAAGCAACGTGAAGGTTAACCGTTATATAAGGTTAACCATTGTATTTGGACTGGCGGGATTTCTTCTTGTCAGAACGGCGCTGTTTGGCATCCAAGCGGCGCTGGCGAGAGCCTTTAGTAGGCTTGGTGGCGATGCGGCGTTTGGGTGGAGTCAGCGCGGCCAACAGCAGAGTTCGCAATTTTTGTTGACAGCTCTGAATATTTTGCGGCTGGTCGCGATGCTCTTGAGATTGGATTACGATGTGCCCCTCGCTGGTCATATAGCGTTTGGCCGAGCGACAGAATCGTCTCCAAGCAGCAGGCGGCAAAGGGGGCGGGTCGGCGGGGATCCACCTTAGCGTGGCTTTGCTATTTACTTTGTTGACGTTCTGTCCGCCCGGCCCGCTGCTGCGGGCGAATGACCACTCCAACTGCTCCTTGGGGATCTCCAGCGTTTCGCTGATGATTAGGTCTGGCATAGCTGTGTCTTTCCCCGCTTGGTCACAGGACCTATTTTGTTAATGGCCCCGTTGCTTCACTGAATTTGGGCATCAACGAAAATTCTGACTGGCCTCGACGGCCATCACGTCACAGCGCTCGTTCTCTGGATGGCCGCTGTGCCCGCGGACGTGGTGATAGCTCATTTCGTGCAGCGATACAAGTTGGTCGAGCTCCTGCCATAGCTCGACATTCTTCACTGGCTTCTTCTTGCCACCCTCCACCCGCATCCAACCCTTTCGCTTCCACCCCGCCATCCATTCTTGCAGTCCTTGCAGCACGTACTTGCTGTCGGAGTAGAGCGACACATGGCACCGCTTCTTGAGCGCCTTGAGCCCTTCAATAACCGCCTTGAGCTCCATGCGATTGTTGGTCGAATCGCGCTCGCCACCCGCACCCGTCAACTCTTTGCGAGTCCTCTTGTCGCGCAAGACAAAGGCCCAGCCCCCCGGTCCAGGATTGCCGCTGCATGCGCCGTCGGTGTATAGCTCCACTTGCCGCATGGCGGTGGACTGCGCGGGGGCAGAAGAATCTGTGGGCTGCTGGGGCATCATACGCTCCTCATTTCGTAACCCGCCTAGGCTGTGAATTTCTACGTAGCGGAACTCGCCAAGAGTTTCGGCAGCTCCCGTGGCCGAAAGTCTTGGCGACTTCGGCTACCATGGCTTATAAACAATTCTGGTCTATCGCAGCACAGCGTCCAGGTCGGCAATCAAATCGTCGACGTCTTCCAGACCGACCGACAAGCGAATTAAGCTGTCGGTAATGCCGGCTTGTCGCCGCGCGTCCGCATCGTAGCTGGCGTGCGACATGGTGGCTGGTTGTTCAATCAGCGACTCGACCGCTCCTAGACTGACCGCCAAGCGAAATAGCTCAGTCGATTTGACGATGCGTTTGGTGGCTTCGAAGTCGCAATTGGCTTCAAAGGTAATCATCGCACCGAAGCCGCCATCGAGCAGCTTGCGGGCGCGGGCATGATCTGGGTGCGACGCAAGCCCTGGGTAGAGGACTGATTTCACGCCAGCATGTCCCTCTAAGAACTGAGCAATTTTGAGAGCCGAGCGACTTTGTTCACGCACGCGCAGGTCGAGCGTCTTCAGGCCACGAGCTAACAGGAAACACTCGAAGGGGGACAATACTGCGCCGGTGGCATTCTGCAAAAAGTAGAGTCGCTCGAGTAGTTCGGGCGATTTCACCGCCAGCACGCCCGCTAGGCAATCGCTGTGCCCCGCCAAGTATTTGGTCGCCGAGTGCATGACGATATCGACGCCTAGCTCGAGAGGACGCATCAGCGCTGGCGTAGCAAAGGTATTATCTACGGCTACCAATAAACCAGCCGCGTGTGCCGCTGTAGCTAGCGCCGGCAGATCGGGAATGGTTAGACGCGGGTTTCCAATCCCCTCCATCCACAGCATTTTTGTATTGGGACGCACAGCTTGGGCCAACGCCTCAGGCTGTTGCAAATCGACTAGGGAAACTTCAATCCCGGATGTGGCGCAAACGCGGTGGAACAATCGATAGCTGCCGCCATAGATGTCCATACCAGCGATCAGGTGATCTCCCGCGCCCAGCAGCATGGCGGCACAGTGCGTAGCAGCCATCCCCGAAGTGAAGGCCAACGCCCCGCAGCCACCCTCCAACGATGCCAGCGTTTCCTGCACGGCGGAGCGAGTTGGATTGCCACTCCGCGAATAATCGAACTTGCCCCACTCGCCGGCCCCCGGCTGCACAAAGGTGCTCGACAGATGAATGGGCGGTATCACCGCTCCGGTCTGCGGGTCGGCCGCATTGCCGACGTGGATGGCGCGGGTGCGGAACTTCTTGGAATCGATGCTCACGTTTCAAGTGCCTGTTGCAAATCGTCGATTAAATCCTGTGTGTTTTCGATGCCACAGGACATGCGAATCATATTGTCGGGAATGCCAAACTGCTGCCGGTCCTCGGGCGTCAGGCTGAAGTAGCTCATCACTAGAGGCTGTTCGATCAGAGATTCAACACCACCTAGACTGGGCCCAATGCGTGGAATTTTGACTCGATCAACAATGTCTGCCGTCTGTCTCCAGTCGGCATCTTTGACCAAGAATGTGACCAGTCCTCCATAGCCCCGCATCGTGCGCTTGGCGATCTCATGCGTGGGATGGCTAGGTAGACCAGGATAGTACACGTGCTCGACGCGCGGATGATTGTGCAGGAATTCGGCGATGGCTTGCCCGTTCTCGTTATGGCGTTGTAGGCGCAGCTCAAATGTCTTTAAGCCGCGTTGCAACAAGTATAAATTATGCGCACTGTTGACCGCCCCCATAATCCCACGCAAATTGCGGACTGGGTCGAGCTGCTCTTTGGAGCCGACGATGCACCCGGCCAACAGATCGTTGTGGCCGCCCAAGTATTTAGTCGCCGAATGAAGCACGTAGTCGACGCCATATTTCAGCGGGTGCAGGTTGCCAGGAGTAGCCAGCGTGGCATCGATCAGCGTTTCCACCTGATGCGACTTGGCCAAGGCGACGAATTGCTCCAAGTCGATACACGTCAGGTGAGGGTTGGTGGGCGATTCACTAACCAGCATTTTGGTGCGAGGATTGATGGCCGCCTCCATGGCCGCAAAGTCGCCCGTGGGAACTTGATGAGTTACCACGCCGAAGCGCGCCAAATGTTTGTAGCAAAATTCGCGACTGCGATGATAGCACTGGTCGAAAAATACGATCTCGTCACCCGCGTTGAGCTTGGCCATCAGTAGTCCGACGATGGCAGCCATCCCGCTGGAATAGACGATCGCGTCTTCGCCTCCCTCCAACGCCGCTAGTTTGCCCTCGACGACTTTCTCATTGGGACTGCCGTAGCGGCCGTACTCCTCGCGAGGTTGTTTCTGTTCAATGAAATCGATGATCGATTGTGTATCGTCAAAGATATAGGTCGACGCGCAGACAATTGAATCGGTGATCGCGTCGGAGGGCTTGCGCCGCGATTCGCCGCCATGCACGCTCAGCGTTGACGTACCCAAGCTACTCGCGTGTTGGCGTGGTTGATGTTTGTCGGGAGCTTGTGCGCCCGAAGCGAGTTCAGGTTTTATGGTCGCAGGGGTGCTCATTGGCAAGGCCGCTCCGAGTGTTGTTAGGTATGTCCTGTTGGGCGGGCAGGTCGCTTAGCATCGCCCCACCACTTACTGTCGTAGCCGAAGTCGCCAACTTTAGTTGGTCCAAAGTCTGGCGACTTCGGCTACCTAATCACGAATCGCAAGCTGGAAGCTTACGCCACTTGCAAGCTGGAAGCTTACGCCACGGGGGCGCACGAAAAAAGCCGCAAATCCGAATGATTAATGTCACGGACTGCGGCTGCTGGTTTGTTTGTGGAAACGGTCTAGTGCTGGGTGGCTGGGTGACCGAATCTAATTTGGCTCTTTAGCAGTGTTGGCTGCAAGCGGCCGCAAATCCCCGAATGACTCTGTCGAGTGTACCCGTTAGCAATCGCATAGTCAAGCAACGCCACTACTCGCCAGCTCCACCAGCCTTGTCAGCCTTGCTAGCACCAGCCAGCCTTACTAGCACCAGCCTGGACTGCTAAAAGTTTGGGATTGCATGCAATTTGCGTTGGCGCAAGTTTTGTCCCCTCGTTATCGTGAGTTTTTGGAAACTCAAACTCAAACTCAAACTCAAACTCAAACTCAAACTCAAACTAAGATCCTGCAAGAGGTGGTTCAAGTTTGGGTTTAAGTTTGAGTTTAAGTTTAAGATCAAGAAATTGCTGCCCAACTCTCAATCCAGTAGAAATGGAGGCCAGTTTTGCGGAACTAAAACGTGGGCGTGAAAGGGACTCAAATCGTCAGTCAACCCCGAAGTTTTAGCGGTCCAGCATTAGCCCCACTCGCTTTCCCCGCCTTGCCAGCTTTGTCACCTTTGGCCTTGAGCCACTCATACATATTGAATCTCTTGGGAAAAGCGACTTCATGCTCCGTCGCCCACCGCTCCCACAAGGCCACCATCTCGTCCCGTTTAGCTGACTGCTGTTGCGACAGATCGTGGAGCTCGGTGCGGTCCGCCTCCACGTCGTACAACTCCCATGGCTTTTCGTACTCGCGCACCAGCTTCCATTTGCCCCAGCGGACGGCGGCATTCCCCTCGTGCTCCCAGTAGATGGGAGCGGTGTGGACAGGCTGCTCCGAACCACTCAGCAACCCCACCAGCGACGCTCCCACGCAAGGAGGAATGTCGCCCGGGTACTCGGCTCCGGAAAGTTCAAGACAGGTTGCCATGAAGTCGGGCAAGTAGGCGTATTGCCGCGTGAATTGGCCATTGCGATCCGCTGGAATGCCGTCCGGCCAATGTGCAATAAGCGGTGTGCAAGCTCCCCCTTCATGCAGAAAGTGTTTATACAGGCGAAAGGGCGTGTTGGCCGCATTGGCCCAAGCGAGCCCCAGGCGAACGCCCTCAGTCCCCGCCGGAGGATGCTTAACCATCTCTTCACTTCCCTGACCCAGCGTGCCACCTTCCTGACAAGCACCGTTGTCCGACAGGAACAAGATTAACGTGTTGTCGAGCTGACCGAGCTGTTCCAAGTGCCGCGTGAGCTTGCCGACATTTTGATCGATGGAGTCAATGCAGCCGGCATAGGCGGCCATGATAGCGTCCAGGTCATCGCGTTGCTGCGGGCTGAGCGATTCCCACTCGGGTCCGACGTGTGGCGCTGGCTCTACGCCCTCCTGCCACAAGCCCAGCGACTTTTGCTTGGCGAAGCGAGCGCGCATTAAAGCTTGCCATCCGTTGCGATATTGGCCACGATACTTTTCAAAGTCGCTCAGCTTGGCGTTCAGCGGCCAGTGAGGCGCGTTGTAGGCTAGATACAAGAAGAAGGGCTGGTCGTCTTGTGCCACTGCTTCCGAGACGTACTGGCACGCTCGATCGGTGAAATCATCCGTGGCGTAGAACCCAGCCTCTGTTTGGACCTGGCCGTTGCCATCGGTGATGCCGCGATCGCCGCCGGGCTTAAAGTAGTTGAAGGCACCCGAGAGACCGCCGTAGTAGCGATCGAAACCACGCTGCAATGGCCATTCGCTCTGCGATGCGATCCCCAGATGCCACTTGCCCGTCATCAGCGTATGGTAGCCCGCCGATTTCAGGACTTGCGCCAGCGTGGTGCAACGGTCGTTGAGATAGCCCTGGTAGGGGCCTTCGATCCCCAGTGGCTGATTGGGTGGCGCGGTCATGTGCCCAATGCCCACCTGGTGCGGATGTAGCCCCGTCATCAAACTGGCCCGCGTAGGACAGCATCGCCCGGCATTATAAAACTGAGTAAACCGCAGCCCGCCGCTGGCCAAGCGATCGATGTTGGGCGTCTCTATTTCGCTGCCATAGCAGCCCAGATCGGAGAAGCCCATGTCATCCACTAACACGATCACGATATTTGGCCTGATTGGTTCGGTCGCCGCAGAGACCGCAAGCCACGGGGACCACACAAACAATAGCACAGCGAGCAACACAAACCTGAACATGGTTTTTCCTTAGAGGGCAAATTGTGATCGGTTAGGGGATGGCCTCAATCGAAGGCTCGCAACGAGCGCAGCGCTGTGGAGGCAAAGGGATTACAGGTGACTGGGAGTATCCTTGAAGCGGTTGGGGACAGCCGCTCTACGACTGAAGCGGTTGGGGACAGCCGCTCTACGATTGAAGCGGTTGGGGACAACCGCTCTACGATGGGGGTGGCGGCAAAGGGATTACAGGTGACTGGGAGTATCCTTGAAGCGGTTGGGGACAACCGCTCTACGATTGAAGCGGTTGGGGACAACCGCTCTACGATGGAGGTTGCGGCAAACGGATATCAGGTGACCGAAAGTATTATAGTAAACCTCAGACGGTATCACGCGGTCCAGCGGTCGCCCCAGACAGCTATTGCGGCCAGCGACTGGGTTGGCTATCTGTACTGCGTCAGCCACTAGGGCTCCGTGCACCTAGGACCGCCCCAAGCCAATTTGCGAAAAGGTCAATCCCCATGCGGCAATCGTCAAAAATTGTGTTGCTAGCCCTGCCTCTCTGCTTGAGCGGGCTAATGCTGCCGCCGAATTCTCGAATCGTCGCTCAAGAAGCGGCCGTCGCAGGCGGCGCTGCCAACGCACAGAAGCTCATCCTGGGCTTTCGCATGCTAGACTGGAATACCAAGCACATGCACGAAGCGGCGGCCGCCACCAAGCACGCCCAGACCCTTCGCACGCTGGGCTGCGAAGTCAAAACGGCCCAGCACAACGGCCACATCGATGTTCAGTGCCGAACTGTGTACTGGAAATCCCTGGCCCTGGACAGCCAAGACCAGTTGCTGCAGTGGAAGGCCTGGCTAGAGCAATCCGGCTTTGACGTGATTCATGGTCGCCCCGCCTCCAGCCAGAAAGTCGCAAATGCCGATGGAACCCATAAAGAAGTGGTCAAATACCGACTGGCCGACTGGCGCGCACAACACATCCACCAGGAAGCAGAAATCGGCCAGTTGACCACGCTCTACCGTTCGCTGGCTTGCGAAACGGAACAGGTGAGCCACGATGGGCATACCGACCTTCGCTACCGCTGCCCCCAGTGGATGGAAATCGACCTCCCTAACCACCAAGCCGCCCATAAGTGGCAAGAGTTCCTGAATAAAGCCGGATTTGAGACTTCACACGAACATTAATCCCAGACCGCAAGCTGGAAGCTTACGCCACGTGAAAGCCTGCGCCACTGGAGCCCCTTGCCGCTTTTACGCTGCTTCGTTAAACTAATACACTTCAAAAACCTAGGAAAACGGAAGTCATTCCGGAGAAGACAACTATGCCAAAAATGAAGACCCACAAGGCCACCAAGAAGCGATTTCGCCTGAGCGCTACTGGTAAAGCTATGCACCGCGGAGCGGGCACCAGCCACTTGGCGGTTCGCATGAGCCCCAAGCGCCGCCGCAATCTGCGGGGTACTCGCGTTCTGGCCAAGCCGCAGACGCGCCAGATTCACGACTGCCTGCGCCACAATAGCTACTAAATGCAATAGCTACCAAATAACAGCTACTAAACTGAAACGGCCCAGTTTCGGTTGACGGATACAAAATGCGGGGATTTAGTTCCAAGCATCTGGGTACAACATTTGACTCTCCGCCGCTCATCCCCGCTCGGCCCCGGTTTCTGGCAACGCTTAGTTTCTAGCCAACCGACAGTCAAAGACCTGAGATTGCCAACGTTTCGAAGAAGTAGAAGGTTGTTCTGATGAGAACACTTAAAGGTTCGGCGCGCAAGAAGGCCACCAAACGCTTATTGAAGCGCGCGGCCGGATTCGTCGGTGGTCGTCGCAAACTAAAGCGTACTGCCAAAGAGACTCTAGTTCGAGCTGGCGTGTTCGCCTATCGCGACCGCCGCATGAAGAAGCGCGAATTCCGCCGCTTGTGGATCGTGCGTATCAGCGCGGCCTGTACTCAGCAAGGTCTGCGATACAGCCAATTCATCCATGGTCTGACTCTGGCCAATATCGAACTGGATCGCAAGCAACTGTCGGAGATGGCCATCCACGATCCGGCTGGCTTCCAAATAGTCATCGATCAGGTCAAGACGGCTCTGGGCGACAAGTACGCAGAAGCCGCCGCCTAGTAGTGCTGCTGTGAGGCGTTTCTCAATCCGCGCGGGCTAATGCTCCAGGCTGTGAAGTTACGTAGCGGAACTCGCCAAGAGTTTCGGCAACCCCCTTAGCCGAAAGTCTTGGCGACTTCCGCTACCATTGAATATTTGAGCGGCAGCGGTGCTCACCGCCGCCGCTTTTTTTGTGACTGCCGGCGCTCTTTGGCCTCCCCCTTGGCAGCGACTCGCTAACCAGCATTTTTGCTTTCACACACAAAGAGCCAGCGATGGATCTGGAAACCTTTCTAGCTAGCCTCGAGAACCTGGCCGCGGCGGCCGAGCAGGCCTTCTCGACGGCCAACGACAATGCCGCCTTCGAAGCGGCGCGCGTCAAGTTCGTCGGTGCCCGCAGCGGCGAAATGAAGACCCTGCAAAAACAGCTCGGCACACTCTCAAAAGAGGCTAAGCCCGCCGGCGGCAAGAAGCTCAACGAAGCCAAGGTGCGCATCGAAGCGGCCCAAGCGGCGGCTACCCAGCGGTTGGCCGGCGATTCCACAACCACACCCTCTAGCGGTCCGCTGCTCGATCCAACCCTGCCAGGCAAACGCCAGCACTTGGGACGCATTCATCCGATCACGCAGACTATCGAACATCTCAAAGAGATCATGGGACGCCTGGGCTTCGCCGTCGTAGAGGGGCCCGAGGTCGAAGACACGTGGCATAACTTCGTGGCGCTAAACATTCCCGAAGACCACCCAGCCCGCGATCCGCTCGATAACTTCTATCTTCGCGTGGCGGGTAAAACTTCGTTGGACACATCGGCCCACGAGGCTCGACTGCTGCGCAGTCAGACCAGCACCGTGCAGATCCGCGTCATGGAGCAGACTCCCCCACCCGTGCGAATCATTTCCCTGGGACGCGTCTATCGCCCCGATGAGGCCGACGCGACGCACTTCCCCATGTTCCATCAAATGGAAGGGTTGTGGATCGACGAGCACGTGACCATGGCCCAGTTAAAAAGTGTGCTGCGCATGTTCGCTACTGCCTATCTGGGCGCCGACGTGCATATTCGCTTTCGCCCCAGCTTCTTTCCGTTTACCGAACCGAGCGTCGAAGCCG
>CAKQNH010000083.1 GCA_934255105.1 uncultured Pirellulaceae bacterium | reverse complement strand
GGTACGCCACCAGCGAAGACGGCTTTACATGGAACGAGCGTGGTGTCGCGGTATCACGTCCTCCTAAACCCAACGTCGGCTGGCGTAGCGTGGCAACGGCCGATATCCTTGTTTGGGAAGGCAAGTACTACCTTTACTACCAAGGATTTATTCAAGCCAGCGGTCTGCGTGGCGATGACTGTCCCGTGGCGGTCTCGTCGGCCGATTCGCCCGATGGACCTTGGACGCCCAGCAACAAGGTCGTGATCCCCAACGGTGCCGAAGGTGAATGGGATCAGTATTCCATTCACGATCCCTATCCGCTCGTGCATGGCGGAAAAATCTATCTCTATTACAAGTCCGACAGCAACGGCAATCCGAATATTCGCATGCATGGATTGGCGATTGCTAATCAGCCGCTGGGCCCGTTCGAGAAACATCCGCTCAATCCCGTCATGGGTTCAGGGCATGAGACAACACTCTTCCCATTCAAGGGCGGCGTGGCCGCCTTGATCATTCGCGATGGAAACGAACACAACACGATTCAATTTGCCGAGGACTGGGTGAACTTTCAAATCAAATCAATAGTGGAGCTGATGCCTAACGCGGGCGGACCGTTCATTGCCGATGCGTTCACCAACACAAAAGATGGCCGTGGAATCACTTGGGGGCTATCGCACTTCACTAACGCCACCGGCAACTGGAAGCGGAATCACTCAATCTTAGCAAGGTTTGACTGCGACTTGAGCCTGGATGTGAACGATCCCGAAATGAAAAAGCATCACGTCGACTTTCCTGTCGATTTCTATTTCAATCAAAAACTGAGCAACACTCAACGTGACCGTACCATCGAAGCCACACGCCAGCTACGAAGCGAGTAGCCATAGAGACCGGGGGCACAGAGACCGGGGGCACAGCACTTTGCTGTGGCCTGTTGCCCCGTGGCCTGGGTGAATGCAATCGTTCTGACCGCAGAGATTCCTGGAAGCCAAACATGACCAATTCTCGGTTGCTTGACGTCTATCGATGTTCCGACCAACAACGCGATGCTGGGCTTATCCGCATTTTCAGGCTATCTAGATCCGCGGCTTCACCGCTGAAGGCAAGCTGCAAGATGACGAATGGAACGATGGAACTGAAGGAACGTCAATAGGTAATTTCGATCCCAAAGACCCTCCGCAAGAATCGTAAGTTCGGCTGAAAGTTTACCACAAGCGGCCACGCCAGTTCGCTACAATGCATGGCAGGTCGCCTTCACAGAAATCGCTGAAGCCTATGCTGAACTGAAAGGTTTTGGTTTTTTCTAGGGTAGGTGTCGATTTCCGTTTTCGCGAATCGACTAACGCTACATAGCGTGGTAATTCGACGATCGTGCAGTCCAGCAATTCTATATTGCCAAAAGATAGAACGCGGGCGAAAGTGGGTGACGTTTTCATTGGGTACGGTGGAGCGGTTCAGGTGAAAAGGGTCGAAAGGGAAGATCAGAATGGCGAATCAAATCCAAGAAGCGTTTCCGTACCTACGTGTCCGAAATGCGAATGAAGCGATCGAGTTCTACGAAACGGCCTTCGGAGCGGTTGAAGAATTCCGGTTGTCCGAGCCAAGTGGTCGAGTCGGCCATGCGGAGCTCAAGTTCGGAACCTATACAGTGATGGTCTCCGATGAATACCCAGAATATGGGATTTTTGGCCCCGAACCGGGGCGGCCCACGGGTTCATCGATTCATCTGCACGTCGACGATGTAGATGCTATGACCGCGCGGTCAGTCTCGGCGGGAGCCCTGTTGACTATGGAGCCTGCGGATCAATTCCACGGCGAGCGGTCGTCCAAAGTCATCGACCCCTTTGGTCACGAGTGGTACTTGGGGTCGAAGATCGAAACCGTCTCTCGCGAGGAAATGCAACGTCGTTTTGCTGCGATGTTCGAGCAAAGCTAGATGCATTGTATGATAAGCCGAGAGCGAATGGCGGCACGGCCGACATCAATCCGCAGCAGGATTACGGGTTCATGTACAACCGCAGCCTTGCCGATCTTGATGGACACGTTTGGGAAATGATGTGGATGGACATGTCGGCAATGACCGCTGAGCAACCCGCTTGAGAAAGGGTGAGAACGCACCATGAAGTACATTCTACTGGTCTATTCCGAAGAGGGAGTTTGGCCGCCCGATGAACTGGAGGTGGCCCGCGATGAGTCAGTGCAGTTGTGTCACCGGCTAAATGACCGCGGGGAGTACCTAGGGGCAGCGCCGCTGCATCCGATATCCACTGCGACTTGCGTGAGAGTCCGTCAAGGAAACCGTACGTTGACGGATGGCCCGTACGCGGAAACGAAGGAACAATTGGCAGGCTACTTTTTGATCGACGTTGCCAATCTCGATGAGGCCATTGCGGTTGCGGCGAGAATCCCCGGTACGACGCGTGGAACTACGGAGATCCGTCCCATCGTCGAGTTGCCGGGATTGCCGTAGGTGACCGAAGCCACGCGCAGGGGCGAGTCCACTCACGCCGCCCGCTGAACGATAGCGTTTCGAGGTGATCTGATCACATCCTTAGGAATGTTGCGATAGCCTTGATGCGTTGACTCAGCCCTCCTTCGCATGCATCCGACGGTGGGAATTGATGGTGAGAATTGATTGACGCCTGCTACCATGCCGAATGGAGATTAAATTTCCAGAAGCTGTCGATTTGCGCTTTGGCGATTCGACTATCAGCGGCAGTCCGGCAGGGAAGTGTCCTCAAATCGAAAAATTCAGGGTATAAATCAATGAAAGTCATGGTTGTCGTCAAAGCGACGAAGAGTTCCGAAGCGGGTGAATTGCCCAGCGAACAATTGCTTACCGCGATGGGGAAATTCAACGAAGAGTTGGTCAAAGCCGGCATCATGAAAGCGGGCGAAGGGCTCAAGCCGAGCTCGCAAGCTAAACGAGTTCACTTTCAGGGGAGCGACCGCACCGTGACGGATGGGCCGTTCGCCGAAACCAAAGAGTTGATCGCTGGATTCTGGCTGTGGGAAGTCGACTCGATGCAGGAAGCGATCGAGTGGGTGAAACGCTGCCCGAATCCCATGCTCGAGGACTCGGACATCGATATCCGCCCGTTGTACGATATAGACGACTTTGCCAAGAATGATCCGCAAGGGGAAGTGCGTTCAAGGGAGGAGGTCATGACGCGAATTATGTCCTTGCAAGCGGCACTGGTTCAGCCCTACTTGTTCTTCGGCGGGCGTTGCGAAGAAGCATTGGCGTTCTACGAAAAGACGCTGGCTGCTAGGGTTGTCATGAAAATGCGATTCAGCGAGAGCCCTGATCCTGCTCCCGAAGGCATGCTGCAAGCGGGGTTCGAAGACAAGATCATGCACGCGTCGTTCACCGTCGGAAAAATGACCATTATGGCCTCCGATGGCTGCGGCGGTGAATCGACGTTCGATGGCTTTCGGCTTGCACTCTCCGTTGCAAACGAAGCGACCGCCGACGCTGCGTTCAGTGCACTCGCAGAAGGTGGCAAGGTAGATATGCCACTGATGAAGACCTTCTGGTCACCGCGATATGGAATGGTGACAGATAAATTCGGCGTGGGCTGGATGGTTATGGTTCCCAGCGCGTCATAGTGAGATCAATCAGCTCGATTCAACCACTGAGACACCGTGGATGGCGAAGCGCAAAACCGTTTATTGTCCCGCATAGGCTGTAAATTTGTAGGGTCACAAGGTTTCAAGGGTAGCGGAAGTCGCCAAGACTTTCGTCAGCCCAGTTGCCTACACCTGCTCTACCTAAAAATGCAGAGCTACGTAGATTCCTCTGCGGCACAGGCGGCAGGAATGAAGCTTGCGAGCCAGAGCAGAACCGTTTGATCCTGACGCCATTGATGGCGCTGCTCAAACGCCAAGACAATCACACCCAAGCTCAAGCTCGCGATTTTGGATTGATCGCTGGCCATTGAAGGATCAGCATGGTGCGCTATTAACCAACCTTGGATTTTGTCATTGAGCTGTGGTAGAACTGGGTACAACGACGCATGAAAGAGGGCGCAGTTGGATTCTGCGATTCCCCGAGTAAACCATTCTCCACGGACACCTTGTTGGTCTAACGGATGCACTGGGATTTTGCGACTTGCAGGCTGGCGAGGAGCCGAGATCGCACCTAGCGGCGGAATTGAAGATGGGACTGACGGAAGAGTTTGTAGCGCAGTCATTGGCAATTCCTCAAGCGAGAAAGTTTTTCAGAGCATACCGCAATTTTCGCGCCAATTCCCAATAGGGATCTGAGTAAACAGCTCTCCAGTTTTCCCACCCGCTGCGATGCATGCGTCAACTGCGATGCAAGCCGCCATGCGATGGCTTCAGCCTCCGCCCCCCTGCTTCGTAACCTAGCGTCCCTTTTGGGGGACGCTAGGTAATAGCCTGCGCAAGATTCAAGGTTGCCGACAGCTACCAGTCTCCTAGCTGGCTTGGTCGCTCGAGCGATCTTCCTTGAGCTTCTTTAGCTGCGCCTCGTTGAGCACGCTTTCAACCGCTCGCAGCTTCTCGGCTTCCAGTTGCACGAGTTCATCGTGATAGCGTTGAACTTCACGGTAGGCCTGACGCAACTTATTATGGAATTGTTGGCAGGCCTGATCGCACTGTTGACGTTGTTGATCGTTCATTTGCACATCGCTGGCCAATTTTTGAGCTGGTACAATGATCATCTCCGTCACATAGAAATAGGCCGGATCGCTTTGGTTAGTTTGGCCCCTGGAGGCGGCTTGTTGAGCCGGCTTTTTGCCCTTTACTTTGTTTGATGCATCGTTTGATGCAACGTTTGATGCATCGCGCGAAGCATTCGCTTTCTGCTTGCCTGAAGGATGACTCGCATCAGTTTTTTGATTGTCAGTATTCTTCTGACTGTCAGCCTGCAAGGTCGCAGTCGCGTCCGTTGTGCCGGCCTGCTGACGGTCTGGCTTGTCTTTTGACTGCTTGTTCTGCCCCTGCTTGCTGGAAGACTGCATGTCCTTGCGGCGCTCACGGAACTGCTGCTTTTGTTGTTCATCCATGCCATCCTCAATTGCGGCATACATCGTCGCTTCGATAGCGATCAGATTTGCATTCGCCTCAGCAAACTTTTTCCAGGTCGACGAGACCTTTTGATCAGTTGCCTTGAGTTGCTGGCGGATTTTGTCCTGCTGATCGCTGGTAAGTTCCACCTTGGTCGATAATTGATCAATCCACTGTTGCGTCGCTTGCGACTGCGATTTGTTCTGCGGCTTGTTTTTCGACGGTGAATCGTCGGCTTTGGTCGTTGGCACCAAGAGCATGCAAGCAGTAATCGCACAACAAACGAAGCGAGCACTGTTCCACGTCATCGTAAAATCTCCTTCTCCAGAAATGTAAAAGCGGGCGATTGAAATGCTATCGAACCGTTCGATAGCTCGCCCAAACTCTTCTGCGGGTTTCTGCATTCTGCGTTCCAATTTTGGGCTATGCCGAGGTGTCATCACTCTCAAGCAAGAAATTGCGTAGAATGCCGCAGAAGGCTATGGGGAGGTCCCTCATCTATGCCTGCATGAGGCGCCACTCAGTTTCGAATGGGTTTCGAACAGGCGGTGGACGATCTCTGTCAACTGTTGCTAGCATGAGTGAATCGAGCGCGAGTGCCGCGATGCTGAGTGCGAGTACGTAGCATCAAATCCGTTGCTTTGACCTGATGTGGCGGATACACTAACCACGAATGCCATTCGCTGATTACTATTTGATTTGCCCGAACTACCTCAATGCAAGCCTGGAGAACTGATATGAACCGCAATCCCGTTGGTTGGTTTGAAATCTACGTCCAAGACATGCACCGCGCCAAGAAGTTTTACGAAACCGTTCTCGGCGTCGAATTGATGAAGCTCGAATCGCCCGACCCTGAGCTTGAGATGCTGGCATTTCCCATGGATATGGAAGCGGGGGGGGCTTCTGGCGCACTTGCGAAGATGAAAGACTGCCCGTCGGGTGGAATGGGAACGCTGGTCTACTTCTCGTGCGAAGACTGCGCGGTTGAGGCATCGCGTGTCGAAGCCGCTGGCGGAAAAATCTGCAAGCCAAAGATGGCAATTGGGCCATACGGTTTCATCGCCTTGGTATCAGACACCGAAGGGAACATGATCGGTCTTCACTCAATGCTATAGTGAACGCGGTGAAGTGCGTTCTATTGATCTGTTCCTACCGAACCGCCTGGAATCCTCACTATCGATCGAAGTGGTTTCATGAAACAACCATCGGTTTCGACGTTGGCGTTGCTAGTGCTGTTGATGGCGCAGCTCGCTTCGAGCGCCGCTGATCCTCGGCCACTCGCTCAAACCAAGATTGATTATGTCCAGGACATCCAACCGCTGCTACAGCAGCACTGCTGGTCATGTCATGGGAGCGAAAAGCAAGAATCAGGACTTAGGTTGGACGTGCGGGGTGCAGCGCTGTTGGGGGGCGACTCGGGTAAAGTGATCCGACCCGGTGATGCCGCTGGTAGTCGTTTGATTGAATTGGTATCGGCCGTCGATCCCGATGAGCTCATGCCGCCTGAAGGGGAGCCGCTGTCCCACGAGCAGATCGACATGCTGCGAGCTTGGATCGATGGCGGTGCCAAGTGGCCTGACTCTTCACTGCAGGAAAGCGGTTTGAACAGCCATTGGGCTTATCAACCATTGCATCGCAGCGCACTACCCGAAACCAACGACCATGGCTGGGCCATCAATGGGATCGATCACTTCATCTTCGCGAAACTCGAAGAACGAGGTTTGCAGCCCTCGCCCGAAGCCGAACGCACGACCTTGATCCGCAGGCTGAGCTTGGACCTGCTCGGATTGCTGCCGTCGATCGCTGAAACCGAATCGTTTCTAAACGACGACCGTCCCAATGCCTACGAGCTGCTGGTGGACCGACTGTTGAATTCACCGCATTTTGGTGAGCGCTGGGGGCGACATTGGCTGGACATGGCTCGCTACGCGGACTCGGATGGTTATGAAAAGGACAACCCGCGCCCAGATGCCTACCGCTGGCGGGATTGGGTCATCGACGCGATCAATAGCGACATGCCCTTCGACCAATTTACAATCGAACAGTTGGCGGGCGATCTACTGCCGAACGCGACCGACATGCAGAAGTTGGCAACCGCGTTTCACCGCCAGACCTTGACCAATACTGAAGGCGGAGCCGACCAAGAACAATTCCGTGTGGAAGCTTGTTTTGATCGCACTGAAACGACTGGCGCGGTGTGGCTGGGGCTCACGGTTGGCTGCGCACGCTGCCACACTCACAAGTACGATGCCATTACCCAGCGTGAATATTACCAACTGTTTGCGTTCTACAACAACGGCGACGAAGCCACGCACGCCGTCCCCAAGTCACTCGCGGAAGTAGCCGCCTATCAAGAGTTCAAGGGAGTGCATCAATCCAAAGTTGATTCGTTGAAGGCCAAGTTGCTAGAAAAACAGGCTGAGCTTGGTCCCGCGCTTTCGGCCTGGGAGGAACAGGCCAAGCAAATCCTCGAGAGATCCTCAGCAAATCCGCTGGTGCGAGAGTCATTGATTGAAGCCAAGGCCAGCGGGGATGGAAGCATTAACTTCGAACTACAACCCGACGGTTCATTCTTGGTGACGGGCGAGAATCCTGAAACAGCAATCTATTCGATTGTCGGAAAGATTCCCGCAAGCGAATTTAATACCATACGCTTGGACGTGCTGGCCGACAATTCGCTACCGGCTAAGGGGCCTGGCCGAGTCGCGCACGGAAATTTCGTTTTGTCGGATCTTACAGCAGAAGTCTCTGAAACCGAGGACTTTGCACATTCGATCCGTCTCAAGTTCGATTCCGCCAAAGCAGATCACGAGCAAGCGGGTCGACCATGGTTGGCTAAGGACGCGATCGATGAAGATGAAAAATCGGACTGGGCGATCGGGTCAGAGTATGGCCAAGACCATTGGGCCGAATTCTCGTTGAGCGAGCCACTGCAGCCGTCCAAGGCCAGCTTCATACGCATTCGCCTGAGCCAGCAGTATGGGAAGCAACATACGCTGGGGCGATTCAAGCTGTCATTGCAATCCGGCATGGAACCCGAGCTAAAAATTCCCGCGAGTATTGCCAAAGTGCTTGCCATCGCCGCTGAAGATCGCAACGAGGGTCAACGCAAAGAATTGCTCGAGCACTTCAGCCGGATCGATAAATCGACCAGCGAGCTGATCCAACAACTCGACGACCTCATGAAGAAGGAGCCGGCGAAACCGGAGTTGCAAGCGAGGGTGATCGTACAACGCGAGCAAGACCAGCGGCGGACATTTGTATTGCGAAGGGGGGAGTTTCTAGAGCCTATGGTCGAGGCTGAAATTGTCCCCGCAGGCTTCGCGACGTTGCCGCCGCTGACATCACGCCAGCCCCAGGCTTCGCGACCAGATCGGCTCGACCTGGCACAATGGCTCGTGTCTCCCGACAACCCTCTCACACCACGTGTGACCGTCAATCACGTTTGGCGGCACTTGTTTGGGAGGGGTATCGTAAAGACGGCGAATGATTTTGGGGTTCGAGGCGACCCACCAACTCACCCTGAATTGCTCGATTGGCTGGCAACCGAGTTTATTGATGCAGGGGACACCGGCAACCCAGCTTGGTCGCGAAAGGAGCTGATCAAACTGATGGTTATGTCGGCAACGTATCGGCAGTCGTCAAAGCAGAGCGAAGCCATGCTGGCCAGCGACCCGCAGAACCAATTTCTGGGTAGGCAAAACCGACTGCGTGTCGAGGCGGAGGTCGTTGGCGACATTAGCCTGCAGGTGTCTGGATTGCTGGTGCACAAGATTGGCGGCCCCAGTGTGTTTCCGGCACTGCCCCCAGGAGTCGCTGAGCTGAGCTACGCGGGCAACTTCAAGTGGAACGAATCCAAGGCAGGCGATCAGTATCGTCGTGCAATGTATACGTTCTTCAAACGCACTTCGCCTCATCCCAACTTGATCACGTTTGATTGTCCCGATGCGAACCTGACGTGCGTCGAACGCAGCAAGTCTAACACTCCGTTGCAAGCCTTGATCGGGTTGAACAATGCTTCGTTTGCTGATGCGTCCCGAGCGTTTGCAAGGCGAGTCATGGCTTTGCCTGAAATTGAGGACGAAGCGTCGCGACTCGCAGCCGCTTTTCAGATGTGCTTGGCCAGGAAGCCAAATGCTGGTGAACTGCAGGAATTGACCGGCCTATGGCTAGCCACTCGTGATTGGTATGCAGATCACCCGCTGGAAGCTCAGAAGCTGATCGGTGCGTTTGCCGTGGAAGGCTCGCCCTCCGAGAACAATGCCGCTTGGATTGCAACGGCTCGAATTATGATCAATTTGGATGAGTTCATCACTCGCGAATAGGTGCGCTATGTCACGCTACGAAAGTGCGATTGAAAATTCTCGGCGTGAGTTTTTAACTACGTCCGCCAGCGGGCTTGGCGCGGCCGCGGTGTTGGCGTTGCTGCAAGCTGACGAAAAGAGGGTTACTGCGGCCGAGCCCTCCAGCGCGTTGGTGAACGCCTTGGCAGAAAAGGCTCCGCACTTTGCTCCAAAAGCCAAGAACTGTATTTTCCTGCTTCAAGCGGGAGCACCGTCGCAATTGGATTTGTTCGAGCCTAAGCCGAAGCTCAACGAACTCCATGGCCAACCTTTGCCTACCGAAATGTTGGACAAGGTGCGATTCGCTTTCATCAAGAAGGAGTCCGCCGTGCTCATGGGCTCGCCGCGAAAGTGGTCCAAGCACGGCGAATGCGGCATGGACTTCTCCGATTTCCTACCGAACATTGCGACCTGCGCCGACGATATCCTGATGGTCCGCTCGATGCATTCGGAGCAGTTTAATCACCATCCTGGCCAGTTGCTGTTGAGCTGTGGACGAGCCACGTTTGGGTTGCCCACAGTCGGCAGTTGGCTGACTTATGGTCTAGGGTCGGAGTCACAGAATTTACCCGGCTATGTCGTGTTGACCAGCGGCCGAGGGTCGAGCGGTGGAGCTTCGCTCTGGTCGAGCGGCTTTCTACCATCGCACTATGCGGGAGTTGTGTTTCGCAGTGAAGGGGAACCCGTTCTGAACTTGACCAATCCAGACGGACTGCCCGATGAATTGCAACGCCGAGGATTGGATACGCTCAAAGCGTTGAATGAAAGTCATCTCCGCGAAATGCAAGATCCTGAGATCGCAAGTCGTATCGCGAGCTACGAACTGGCGTTCCGGATGCAATCCGCTGCACCTGAATTGATCGATTTTGCGGGCGAGTCAGCTTCGACGCTGGATCAGTATGGAGTTGGTCGACCGCAACACCCGCAAGCCACTGGGCGCGGCAATGTTGCCGATGCGCATTTGTCCTTTGCCAGGAACTGTCTGTTGGCTCGCCGCATGGTCGAGCGCGGTGTCCGCTTTATCAATGTCATTTACGAAGCCTGGGATCAGCACAGCGATTTGGAGCAAGACCTGCGATATAACAGTTGGGTAGTGGACCAGCCCATTGCTGCGCTGCTCAAAGATCTGAAGCAGCGTGGCCTGTTGGACAGCACATTGGTGGTGTGGGGGGCTGAATTTGGCCGAACACCATTGGGTGAGAATCGCAATGGTCGCCAGGCGAACACGGGTCGAGACCATCATCCATTTGCATTCAACCTGTGGATGGCGGGCGGCGGCATTCAAGGCGGACAGGTCTACGGCGAAACCGACGAAATAGGTTGGAGCGTGACCCGCGATCCTGTTTCGATGAATGACTTCCACGCGACTATGTTGCATCTCTTCGGATTGGATCACCTCAAGCTAACCCATCGCGACCAGGGCCGCGATTTTCGCTTGACCGACGTCGCCGGGAATGTGATCCAGCAGTGGCTGGCCTAAGTCCTCTGGCAGTACGGACTGTCTTT
>CAKQNH010000082.1 GCA_934255105.1 uncultured Pirellulaceae bacterium | reverse complement strand
TTTATACTGAAGATGGATTCTTGCTCACCCCGTCTCCCCCGAGTACGGATTTCACTGCAGACTTAACTACTGCTGGGCTCCGCCCAGCCCGTTTTCTAGGTCGACGCAATTAGTCGCAATTAAATTAGCAACTAGTAAATTAGCAACTAGCAGTCGACACAATTAATGGATGACGCCTACCTATGTGCCCGCCCACTATGCACCCGCCCAGCGTTTCTGTTCGCGGCAGCATCAAACTGCTGCTGCTCGTGGCTTTCGCCATCGCTCAAATTCCCTTGCACGCCTTGGCCTCCGACGATTGGCCGATGTGGCGCAGCGATGCGCAGCGTTCGGCGGCGACTACCAACGCGCTGGCCGACGCGATCAGCCCGCTTTGGCAGCGGGAATTCACGCCCCGCGTCCCCGCCTGGGACGATCCGCTCAATCTGGATTTGATGACCTACGATCGCATCTTTGAACCGATCGTCGTCGATGGACGAATGTTCGTCGGTTTCAATGATCAAGACAAATTGCTGGCGCTCGACGCCAATACGGGGAACAAGCTGTGGTCGTTCGCGACTGAAGCACCCGTGCGTTTGCCGCCGGTGGGTTGGCAGGGCAGAGTTTACTTTTGCAGCGACGATGGCTTCCTGTATTGTGTTAACGCCGCCGACGGAGCCCTGGAGTGGAAATTCAGCGGCGCTCCCAATGCGCAACATGTCATCGGCAATCAGCGACTGACGTCGGCTTGGCCAGCCCGCGGTGGCCCGGTGGTACGCGATGGTCGAATCTACTTCGCCGCCAGCATTTGGCCGTTTATGGGGACGTTTATCTATGCGCTCGATGCAGAGTCTGGCGAGATCCAATGGCTCAACGATAGCACGGGAGCTCAGTACATTAAGCAGCCCCACAGCGCACCCGCTTTTGCTGGGGTGGCACCTCAAGGCGCCCTGGTGGCGACGGAGAGCGAATTGATCGTCCCCGGTGGTCGCACCGTTCCGGCCGTTTTAGATCGGGCCACGGGCGAACTTCGCTACTTCGAATTAAATGCAGGCGGCAAGGGGACGGGTGGCTCGTTTGTCGCAGCCACAGACGACTTCTTCTATGTGCATACTCGCGAAAAAGGAACGCGTGCTTTTAATATTGCCACGGGTTTGAAAACGGCTTTTATGCCCAACGAACCCGTGTTGACTGCTGGCGTCGTCTATTCGGCTGAGATGGCCGATGATAAGCCGATGGTTCGCGCCTACGGAAAGGATGAAAAATTGATCTGGGAAATCGCCGCTGATGGACGCGGCGATTTGATCTTAGCCGGCGATAAGCTCATCGCTGCTGGCCAAGACCACATCACCGCTATTCGCTTGCCGACTAAAGGCAAGCCGGCCGAGGTCGTGTTTCAGTTGCCATGTGGAGAGCAAATCGAGCGGTTGTTGGTAGCGTCCCACAAGCTTTTCGCAGTCACGCTCGACGGCAAACTGCTGGCCTTTGGAGATAGCGCAGCGTCGCCTGCCCAGTCGCCTGCTACGGGAAATGCGGTTGCACAGCAGGACCAAACCGACAGCGCAAAAAATGGTGACTGGGAGACGAGCACAGCGGATTCTCAGGTCGTACAGCAGATGCTCGGTAGTTCATCGGCTCAAGGTTATGCATTTTGGTATGGCTCAACCGACTCGGGCATTGCTCGTAGTCTGGCCAGCCAATCGCCGTTTGTGCAGTTAGCTATGGTCGATTCTGACGTCGGACGCGTGCGCCAAATGCGAGGGGCGCTCGAATCGCAAGGTATCGAAGGTGTCACTGTGCATCACGCGCAGGCCGCAGCCTTTCGTGCGCCGCAATACGTCGGGCACATGGTGTTCGTCGCACCCGATTGCGTGGCGCAGATCATAAATGAGATTGCTGCTGAGGTCACTTCAGGCAGCAAGCCAGCAGCGGGCAAGCTAAGCCATCCGGCACAAACGCTGGCCGCCTTATACCAGACGGTGCGTCCCTATGGTGGCACGCTGCATCTGCTAACGTCCAAGAGCAATGGCGACAACGGTGCCCCCCAGATCGATCCTAAACACTTGGCGACGCTCGTCGAAGCGCTAGGACTCGAAAAGGCTCAGGTGGAAGTCCGCGACTATGGAGTCTGTGTCAGCCGCGTCGGTGCGCTGCCGGGTTCCTCCGATTGGACGCACCAATATGGAGACGTGGCCAATACGCTGAAGTCCAACGATAGCCGAGTCAAGCTGCCGCTGGGCGTGCTGTGGTTCGGCGGCAATAGCAATATGGACGTCCTGCCGCGACATGGCCACGGACCACCCGAGCAAGTCGTCGCAGGGCGACTATATATCCAAGGTATGAATAGCCTCAGTTGCCGCGACGTCTACACCGGTCGCGACATCTGGAAGCGGGACTTTGGTGACCTCGGCACGTTCGACGTCTATTTCGATACGACCTACGAAGATAATCCACTCGATCCCAAGTACAACCAAGTCCACATTCCTGGTGCCAATGCGCGCGGTACGAACTATGTCGTGACCGAAGATCGAGTCTACATGCTGATCGGCAATGCCTGCTTGGTACTCGATCCGCTAACCGGCGAGACGCTTCAACAAATTGAACTGCCCCTCGATGACGACGGTGAACAACACGAGTGGGGTTATATCGGTGTCTACGAAGACGTGTTGATCGGCGGTATGGGCTTTGCCAAATATCGCGACCGACTCAATTTGGAGTTCGAGTCCGATAAAGGTTTGGCAGTGAACAAAGCCGGTTTCGGATCGAAGAGCCTCGATCGGGCCGCGAGCATGGGACTGATTGGTTTTGACCGCCATAGCGGCAAACAATTGTGGCACGTTAAGGCCAAGCATAGCTTCTGGCACAATGGCATCGTGGCGGGCGGCGGCAAACTATATTGTCTGGACAAAAACCCCAGCCACATCGAAGAGGCCCTGTTGCGGCGCGGGCAACCGGACCCTGATGACTACCGTATCTTGACCATGGATTATCGAACCGGTCAGACGCTATGGGAAGTCAGCGAGGGCATCTTTGGAACGTGGCTAGGCTATTCGCCGCAGTTCGATCTGCTGCTTCAAGCCGGTGCCAAAGCCAGCGATCGTTTGGCGTCTGAAACGGGGCACGGCATGACCGTCTACCACGCTAAGGATGGATCGATCCAGTGGCAGAACCCTGACCTGGAATACTCGGGGCCATGCATCTTGCACAATGATTTGATCATCACCAACGCCAACTCCTACACTGAGTCGGCGGGAGCATTCAATTTGCTCACCGGCAAGCAGAAGATGGTCAAAAATCCACTGACTGGAGAAATCCAGCCATGGAGGATCACGCGTGCGTATGGTTGCAACAGCATCATTGCCAGTGAGAACATGCTCACTTTCCGCTCAGGTTCTGCGGGCTACTACGATATGTTGACCGAGGGTGGCACAGGCAACCTAGGTGGCTTCAAATCGGGCTGCACGTCCAACCTAGTCGTGGCTAACGGCGTGCTCAATGCGCCAGACTACACTCGCACGTGTAGTTGTGCATATCAGAATCAAACCTCGTTGGCTCTGGTACACATGCCCGACATCGATATGTGGACGATTGACCTGATTGCAAATAGCGCCACGCCCAAGCAATTGCTCGAGCGGATGGCGATCAACTTCGGCGCACCCGGCCATCGCCGGCAACCCGACGGTCAATTGTGGATGGAGTATCCGGTCATGACCGCCGACTCAATTCCGATCGATATCGAGACCAATGCAGAGGCCAAGCCATTTCAGCACCACTCGTCGCTGGTCCAAGGCGTCGAGCGGCCATGGGTATTGGCTTCGGGCTTGGAGGATCTGACAGAGCTACGCATTGGCATGCGAGTCAAGTCGCCGCCGGCAAAGCCAGCGGCTGATAAAGCTAAATCCAAAGCTAAAGACAAGGACGAAGATGCTGCGGCTAAAACCAAGGCTGACGCGAGTGAGCGCGGCGCGCGGTTGGTGGCTACCGCACCGGATGATGTCGACGAGCCAGTTCATCGCTACGATGTGCGTTTGCACTTCTCATGCTCGCCAATCGCCACCGTAGGCCGGCGAGTATTCGATGTTTATGCGCAAGACGAATTGGTTCTCAGCGACGTGACTATCGATCCGGTCGACGGCTCGGGCCACGAGACCGCCGAGTACTTGCTGGAGCAAGTTCCCATCGCTGGCCATCTGCGTTTGAAGTTCGTGCCCAAACAAGGAACCGCCGTGTTGGCGGGCATCGAAATCGAAAAACGTGATACTGAAGAGAGATAGTAGATATGAATAAATCTGTGCGTGTTCTTTTATTGGCTGCTACCGCAGTGGTTGCCTCAGTCGCCGTTGTCATGGCTTGTGAAGTTCCCGTGTTTCGTTATGCACTGGAACGCTGGCCGGCGGACAAATACCAAGTTGTCGTGCTTTCGTCCGAGCCGCTCGACGCAGCTTCACAGACCAGCCTGCAGCGGTTGCAATCGGCTGAGGCAGAGCATGGTGCTAATTTCGAGGTGGCGACAGCCGACGTGGCGACGATCCGCGACGAACGCTTACTCAAGCTGTGGCAGCAACATCAGCCCAAGGACTCGCCGCTGATGATCGTGCTCTATCCGCCCACGGCGGAGCAAGTGCCGGATCGCGTTATCGAAGCTGGCGAGCTGAACGGCACAGCCGTAGACCGCCTGCTGCATTCTCCCGCGCGAAAGGAAGTTGCTCGGCGATTGAGCAGTGGACAAACAGCCGTCTGGATCTTTGTCCCCAGTGGAGATGCAGACAAGGACGACTTGGCACTGCGCACGCTTGAACAACGCTTGGCCGCCAATCAACAAAATCTGACGGTGCCCACCGCAGAAGTATTGGAAATCGAACCGGCGCGTTTGGAAAACAACAAGATTCCGCTGCGCATTGAATTCTCGATCGTAAAGCTCGACCGGAAGGATCCCAAGGAAGCCTTTGTGTTGGCCGCATTGGCAAACAGTGAGGCCGAGTTGTCGCAGACCGAGCCACAAGCGTTCCCTGTGTTTGGGCGTGGGCGGGTCCTGTACGGCTTGGTCGGTCGAGGAATTATGACCGCCACGATTGATACCGCTTGCAAGTTTATGGCTGGTCCCTGCTCATGCCAAGTCAAAAACTTAAACCCTGGCTTCGATTTACTGCTATCGCATGACTGGGACGGTGCCGTAGCCGGGTCGATGATTTCCGACGCCTTGCCCGACGAATCCTCGGAGCCCGTCCTATTGACCATCCCCCCAGGCCGTTAAGTCTCTTGTAGACTTGCAACGTGTACGCTTGTAACGAGCGCAGCGCTGTTACGGCAGGCCGCCGCAGGCTCGTCCCCAGGACGACAATATCCATTTAATTCTGCAGTAACGTTGCATCACAGTAAAGATACCGACATGATAAAGTTGCCCCACTCCTGTTTCGTGTTCCTGGCCGTCTTGATGTTCGCTGCCACGTCTACGTTGGGAGCGGACGTGGTCTTGCGACATGGCAAGATTGTCACCGTCGATTCCGACTTTCGAGTCGTCCAGGCGATGGCGATCAGCGATGGCCTGATCACCGCCGTGGGCACGGATGCAGAGATCGAGTCTTTGATCGAGCCGACGACCAAAGTGATCGACCTGATGGGCAAAATGGTCTTGCCGGGGCTGATCGATTCGCATGTTCATCCACAGGGAGCCAGCCAGTTCGAGGCGGATCACGAGATCCCGTCGATGGAGACGATCGCCGACGTGCTGAGCTACGTGCGTGAGCGGGCAGGTGTCGTCCCAGAGGGCCAGTGGATTGTGCTGCAGCAAATTTTTATCACCCGTCTGCGCGAGCAGCGTTTTCCCACTCGCGAAGAATTGGACTCGGTCGCCCCTAAGCATCCCGTCTTGTTTCGCACCGGCCCCGATGGTAGTGCCAACTCGCTTGGGTTGGCCGAAAATGGCATCGACAAAAAGTTCGCAGCCGAGCATCCCGATCGAGTCGGCGTCGATCCGAAAACTGGCGAGTTGACGGGGGTGATCCGAAATACATCGTCGATCTTTAAGACTCGAGCAGACAAGAGCCGCAAGAATTTGACGAGCGACGCGATGGATGATCGCTTAGTGGAACTGCTGGCAGATTACAACCGCTGGGGAATCACGGGGATCATCGACCGCAATTGCAGCGATTCAGGGCGTTCGGCGTATGTACGACTGTTGGAAGCCGATCGTTTGACAACCCGAGTTCGCATGTCGCGGTCGATGTCCCCCAACGTCAGCCTGGCGGAGATTGAAGAACGCCTGGACGCGATCGTGGCCGACCCGTTTTTTAAGAACCCCGATCCACGCTTGGCGGTCATCGGAGTGAAAGTGTTTGAGGACGGCGGAATGTTGACCGGCAGCGCCTACTTTAATCAGCCCTGGGGCATCAGCAGCATCTACGGAATTGTCGATCCACTCTACCGCGGGATGCAGTTTGTTGATACGGATCGATTGGAAGAGCTGGTGCGATTGTGTGCGTCGCGAGGCCTGGCCTTCACGGCTCACTGTCAAGGCGACGCGGCTATCGAAGCACTCGTTGAAGCCTATGAGCGAGTTAACAAAGATATCCCGATCGCTCCTACTCGATCGTCGATCACGCATTCGAGTTTCATGAGCCAGCGGGCCATCGAGGGAGCCGCCAAGCTTGGTGTGGGTGTCGACCTGCAACCCGCTTGGCTCTATCTGGATGCACGGACACTGGTGGCCCAGTTCGGCGACGAACGACTGAAACTCTTCATTCCACTGAAGAGCCTGTTTGACGCCGGTGTGGTCGCCGGTGGTGGCAGTGATCACATGCAAAAAATCGGATCGCTGCGGAGTGTGAATCCTTACAACCCGTTCCTGGGAATGTGGGTTGCCGTGACGCGAACTGCCCGCTGGCACGACCAGCCGATTCACCTGAGCGAAGCGCTCAGCCGCGAGCAGATGATCCGCTTCTACACGATCAACAATGCCTGGCTAATGCGCGCCGACCATGAAATTGGCTCGTTAGAGATGGGTAAGCGAGCAGATTTCTGTGTGATTGACAGCGATTTGCTGAGCTGCCCTGACGAGCAAATTCGCGAAACAAAAGTTCTGGAGACATGGTTGGACGGCGAGCGTCTATTTCATGCAGAGCGCTAACGAGCTTTATCACTATCAATTTCCTGTGGAGCAATATCAATGGACACCTCTCCTTTCGGTGCAGTCAATCGTCGCGCGTTTGTCGCTGGAACTGCACTCGCGGCTATCGGTGCTGGTGTTTCATCTGTCGCCAATGAACCTCCTCAAGCTACCAGCGATCTGAAGATAGGGACCTTTCGCTTTGACGTGACTCCGCCTCCGGGACATGCTCTATGTGGCGGCTGGATCAAGCCAGTGGAAGCGGTCGATGATCCGCTAGAAGCCATTGGTTATGTGCTGCTAGGCCATGGCAAGCCGATCGTGGTTTGTGTAATCGACTGGACGGGCTTGCTGAACTCCGCCCACACCAAATGGCGGCAGGCGTTGGCCGACGCTGCGGGGACGACCATCGATCGAGTTACTGTTCACGTCGTGCATCAGCACAACGCACCGTTTGCATGTTTGGACGCGGATCAACTCGTTGGCGAGCGGGGAGATCTGCCGCGGACCATCGAACCGGAGTTTTTCGAAACTTGCCTCGAGTCGGCAAGAACGTCGGTCCAGCAGGCCATGCAAGCTCCTGTACCAGTTACTCATATCGCCTCGGGGCAAGCTGCTGTGCTCAAGGTTGCCGGCAATCGCAGGCTGATCGGCTTAGATGGCAAAGTGCGATCGCAGCGGGGAAGCAGCTCCAAGTCACCAGAGCACCAACAGTATCCCGAAGCGCTGATCGACCCGATGCTGAAGCAGGTCGCGTTCTACAACGGCGATCAAAAAGTCGCCGCGTGCTACTATTACGCTTGCCATCCGATGAGCTACTACGGCGACGGACGAGTGAGTTCCGACTTTTGCGGTTTAGCTCGCAAGCAGATGCAAATCGATGACCCCGCTTGCACCCACCTGTACTTCAATGGGTGCGGGGGAAACATCGGAGCGGGGAAATACAACGACGGCTCAAAAGAGATGAGACCGATCTTGGTGCAACGCATGTTAGCCGGCATGCGGGAGGCAGCCAAGAACTTGAAACGCGAAGAAGTTGCTGCGGTGAAATGGGTCACTCAGGACATCTTGCCACCGGTCAATCCTACGATCGATGTTGCAAAACTGATGCAGCAGATCACGGATCCCAAGCAGTCGGTCGTCAACCGCAATCGTCCAGCTTACGCCGTGGCCTGGGCTCAGCGAATTCAGAATGAAATCCCGCTGACCCTAAGTGGTCTACACATCAATGCAGTTTCCATGCTGCACCTGCCATCGGAGTGTTTTGTCGAGTACCAGTTAAGGGCACAGGCTCAAGTGCCAACGCGGTTTATCGCCTGTGCTGCGTACGGCGACGGCGGACCGTGGTACATTCCTACCGCCGATGCTTATCCCCAAGGGGGCTACGCACCCAGCGTTGCCTGGTGCTCCTCGGCGATCGATCCCATCCTCTCGACTGGCATCCAAAGTTTGCTCACGGCCGTAGGCTCGTAACGAGCGGAGCGCTGTTACGGCAGACCGAAGCAAGTGATTTGAAGGCAGCGTTTCCACATCCAAATGTGAATGGCGTTACCGCTGCGGGAGCGTCTGCTGCGGGACCAAAGCAACCTCGCTGCCCGTGCCGCAACTTCCCTGCGCTTGTTACGAGCCTACGCCAGCGAGTAGAATGATAAGAGGTCGATCAATCGAATGGGGAATGGTATGCCAATGCATGACTGGACGCGCGTTGACGCAGGGGTTTTTTACGATTTCCATCAACGCTGGATTATCGCTATTTCAAATGCCCTCAACGACGGTCTGTTGCCTAATGATTTTTACGCGATGGCGGAGCAGGTTGCAGAAGGGCCGATTCCTGATGTTCTCACATTGGAGCACGTCAGTGCGTCGAATGAGGCTTTCGGCGACGCAGACAATTGCGTTACCAGTATAGCCGTTTTGGAAAAACCACCTCAGACGCGTTATAGCCATGACGTCGATATCGACTTGTACGCGGGGCGCGCCACGCATGTTGTTGTACGGCATGTTAGTGGCGATCGAGTGATCGGTTACATCGAAATCGTTTCACTTGGGAACAAACATAGTGAAGTTGCGATGCGTTCATTCTTGGATAAGCTCGCTAATGGGCTGCGAAGTGGTTGCCATCTATTGGTGCTCGACCTGCACCCGCCAACAGCGCGTGACGTGCGCGGTATTCATGCACAATTTTGGGAACAACACTTTGGCGATGCCTCGGCACCAGGCGTCGACAGTCAACATCCCTTGGGTATGGCCGCGTATCGATCTTCGTTGCGCCCCACCGCCTATTTCGAGCCATTCTCTGTGGGTGATGTGCTGATCGACATGCCCATCTTTCTGACGCAAGATCGCTACGTCAACATACCGCTCGAAGCAACTTACAACGAGGCCTGGCGCGGCGTGCCACGCCGCTGGCGGCAAGTGGTTGAGGGCGTAGGCTCGTAAGAGGCTCACTTACGCTAGCTCGTCAATGCTTCCCAGCGGACGCGATTTTCTTTCATCGCTTCGACCAAATCTTTGGGAGCGCTACCCTCCTCGAGCAACGTCCAGCCGGTAAAGCTCTTGGCGTCGGTGGCTTTGAGCATTGGAAACAACTCGGCCCAAGGATAATTGTCGTTGCGCAGGTCGTGGATGTGAACCGTTCCCATCCGGTCTTTCAATAGATTGTAGTTGTGTCGCAGTCCCGCGCCGTCCATGTCTTGTGGGTTGCAGTTCCAGCACACGGCCACGTTGGGGTGATCGGCGATGTCCATGATCGTCTTCATATTAGGAATCTCCGAGGTTCCTTTGCCATGCACTTCGACTCGGATCTGGATGCCGTAGTCGGCGGCAAAGCGACCGACCTCATTGAGCGATTTGCCAATCTGCGCGAGCGTCTGCTCGACCGGCCGACCCGCAGGCAAGCCATTGGGGCGTACCTTGACGCCGCTGCCGCCGATATCTTTGCACAGTTTCACATACTGCTGAGTTTCTTCGATATTCTTCCGCAGCTCCGCCGAGTCAATCGCGTGGTACTCGCAAGCGCTGCCGAGTCCGACGGGGGTCACGTTGCTGTCTGCGAATAGTTGGCGAACACGCTCGCGTTGTTTCGCGTCCAATGTGATTTCGACGCCGTGCTTGTGCGTGCTACGCAATTCAACGCCGCTAAATTGGGCCGCTTCGCAATTCTTGATGATCGTCGGTATATCCCAATCTTTGCCCCAGTTGTAAGTGACGAGTCCAAGCTTAAGCGAGGTTTGCGGGGCCTCAGCAGCCCCCAGTCGCAGTGCAGAGAGTGCAGCCACACCGGCGGCGGAATGGGCGAGAAACTGGCGACGCTGTAATGACATGAGAGATTCCTTGGTTGGAGTGAACGAAGTGTAAGAGACTGAACTCGCGCGGGGCGACTACATTATGAACTGCCATCACTCCCCGCTGGCGGAAGAAGCATTCGTGATCGTATTAGCCCAATCGTACCCGGACGTAAGCGGCGGCAAGGGCTTGCCTTGAGCTGCGTACAGTTCCAGCGTTTCTTCAACAATGCGACAGAGTTCCGCAAACACGGCTTGCTCGTCGCTGCCGTGGCAGCCTCCGTAAAACAATCCAGGACAACTTCCCACGAAGCAATTGTCTTCATTGGACCATTCAACGATTTTCACATATTTCGCAGCTTGATTCATGACTTGGATTCTCCAATCGCTCGTTTGACCGTTCACTTCATGAACCTTCCGGCTATCGGAGTCACTATTTTACGCCAATTGTACTGGACTTGCTATCACGTCCAAGTTTGGTCGACTGGGAGCGCTTAGTGCGGAACCAAAGCAACCTCGCGGCCCGTGCCGTAACTGCGCGGTGCTTGTTACGAGCCTACTTG
>CAKQNH010000081.1 GCA_934255105.1 uncultured Pirellulaceae bacterium | reverse complement strand
CCAGTCGTCCCTTGCCCATCAGCGGGTATCGGCTGCAATGGCTGATTTGTGCGTCGCAAGCCACTATCGCGGCGCGCCTCAAGACGACGCCAAGCTAGGCTCTCGTCGCTCAGTCCCAACGCCAACTGGTCCAACCGCGCCCAATCGGCCGCGTCCGAGTGCGGTGCCAGTTCGGTCAGACGCTGGTAGACGATTTGTCGTTGCGGCCAGTCCTGCGTCGCACTTAAGCGATTTGCCAAATGCTGTAGTACAGCCGCGCATTCGCGGGCGGGGACCGAACGCATCAGAAAATCCAAATCGCTGGACCATTGCTCCATGGATTGATCGTCGACGGGCGTTTGGGCCAGTTGCTCGATCGAGCGATCGCGATGTATGCGGCCCATCACCAATTGGAAGTTGCCGATGTTTTGAACTTTGATCTGCCGCTGTGTTTCTTGGCTTGGCGCGATTGCTCCTAACAAGCCATTGAACGAGGACTTGGCTTGGCTTTGAGTCCAGATGGTGCGCATGCTGGTGTTCTTGGCCGCACTGCGATCGCGCAGCGACAATGGCAGCAGGCAATCCCAGATAGAAACTCCCGGCGCGCGCAGCAGTCGACCACTCTGTTCCGTGTACTGCCCGCGTTCTGGCTCGCAGGTGCTGGCCAATTTGCTAATGCTCCAGCTTGGTAGGTCCAGTTCGTCATTCAAGACCGTGTCGACTGCTGAGCTCAATTTCATCGCCGCCAGCGAGTCCATCTCCATAGATTGCGGTCGACGTGCAGCAGTGTCCCACGACCAACTTTGCCCCAGCCAGGCCGTCGCTGGCTGCGGTACCAGATTGCTGGCCGGTGCCGCCTGGCCCAACAGAATCACATCGGGCCGCCAGCAACGCAGTTGCACCGCCAATTGCCCACTGATCTGACCTGCCTCCTGACCTGGCCGCGCTTGCTTAGCCGCGTCTTCCAGCGGCATGTGGATGGCCCCGACTAAACTCACCTGAGGCGCTAGGTCGCGATAGACGGTCGACACGCCGGGCAAGAAGTTGGCCTCTTCAATCCCATCCACCGCTTGATAAACTGTGGCGGCTACGGCGATCTGTTCATCCCATGCAGCGGCGGCCAGCGGTGCCCAAGGGACACACTGCCAATCGCGACTGACCGCCAAAATGCCCAGCCGCCGCGCGGTGTGGCGCTGCGCGTACCATGATTGTCCACCATCGCGCGTGGCCAGCACCAGCCCCATCGGACCGGTCGCCCAGCCACGATTCTGATCGACAAACTGCATGCCGCTCAGTGGCAAGGTTTGTCCAGTGCGGCGAACCTGCCAGGTGGCTCCACCGTCTTCACTCACCAGCACGATTGAGCCCGGTTGCCCACACACCCAGATCCTTTCGCCAATCTGCGAAATGGCCTGCCAGTGGCACAGCCGTTGCGCTGCGGGGCTCAGAGGCACGGCCGCGTCATCCCAGCGGAGACCGTCTGTACTGGTGATCAGCTCGCCGTGCGCACCGCAGGCGATCCAGGTTGTGCCGGTAAAGTGCAGGCCGCGCAGCGGCCGATTCGGTTCGGCAATAGTCGTCAGCGGCCTGTCTTCCGCTGGCCCAGTTGGGACTTCGATGTAGGCCCGCCCCAAAGAATCGATCGCTCCCATGTGTCCGTTGCTGGCCAATTCAGCGGCCGTTGCATGACCGATCGGGAGCGGGGATTGGCTACCCGCTAGCTGGCGCTGAACGCCGCGCCATGTCTGCCCGCCATCGAAACTCTCGAACAAGCTAGTGCGCCACTGTGGGCTGTAGTCTCCCCAAGCCAAGCAGTGGCTCTCCTGGATACGCACGCCGATCAAGCGAGGCAGATGTTGTGTAGAGACTGTTTGCCAGCGGCGACCGCCATCCACAGAGCGCAGCACGACCGCATGGCTCATGCGTGTGTCGGAGCCCACCCAGCCACCCACAGCCAAGCCGAAACCCAGCGAGGAAAAGCGGATGCCATACAGATTGGCTGTTGTCGAACTCTCCAGCGTTTCCCAGTTCCGCCCACCGCTGTCGCTGCGAATTATCAAACCCCGGTCACCAATGGCCAAAACGTGGTCTTCGCTCAGGATTACCAAGTCGTTTAGATTGGCATCCTGCTTGGCCATAGCAATCCAGGAGTCATTGGGGACTGGCGAAGTGGCAGCGCTAGCTGGGGCCAGTGGGTTCTGTCCCAGGCCGCTGGCAGCGCAGCCGGCGATCAGCCCAACGGCCAGCAGCAGCTCAGTCGCCGTCAGGAGGAAGTGTTTCTGTGGGTGCAACTTCATGGCAATGCACATTGTCTATTCTCTATCCAAATCTATTTTCTATCCAAACGTAACCTAGTTACCCGCGCCCGTTTTCTTCAATGCAGAACGGGCACTCCTGCCCGTTTATTCCTCACAACTTTTGTTCCCCACAACTACTCGCGAGCCATTCCCCTATCGATTTTCTTGCGCTAGCTCTGCTCGCACTGGATCCTCTCCCTCGGGACGTCAATTGTATTAGTGACGCATTTGAGGCTTAGTCTGAGAGACGAATCGGCGATCTGCGGTTACGCTCCTTGGACTGCTGCGACTTGTCGTAGCTTTTAACGCGAACCTTCACCACACACTGTGGTTGACGGTGCAAAACAGTTCTATCCCAGGCCAGTCTGCCGCCGAACAAGTCTCCACCGTATCAATCCTTCCCGCGCCGTAATCACCGCCAAAACTGACGCCCCTTGGCGCACTAGCGCAGCCGGCCCGGCACAGAGCTGACATAGCACAAACCATAGTGCCAAGTCATTACCAAACCTGCGCGGTTTAACGAACGCTTGTAAGCCGATAGGTCTTGCCGTACCCAGGTTAATCCTCTATTGGCAGACATAACCAAAACATGTTCCGCCAAACGGGTTGCGTAGAGCTGCCCTGTTTGAGAAGGCTGCTTGGATAACTGCAATTGGGAAAACTGGAATAAACGCCGGGAAGTAAATGAAATAGATGATGAGCACTCAACCCGCAGGTTTGTCGCTAGAGCAATTACAGCAGCTCGCCTCAGGCGGTGAGCCACCCGAGGGACAGCTTCTGAATTTGTTGGTCACTATGAGTGACGACGAGGAAGAGACGCGGGCCTGGGCGAGCGATGTCCTGCAGACCGTCGAAGTGCTCCCTCGCAGCTTGGCTGATAGCGTGTCGGACAGATGCCTCGATCCGCATCCGCCAGTAGCCGCTTGGGCCTGCACTCTGCTGGGCAAGCTCGAGAGCGATGCACACAAATACCAAAGCCACATCGTGGCATGCTTGAACACTCATCCCTCAGTCTCCACGCGACAACAAGCCGCTTTGGCGCTTAGTTCGATCGCGGAACGCGAACCGGGCACTCTCGACGAGGCTACCCTCGAGTCGCTCAGGCATGCGACCGCAAGTGACGACCCACGGCTAAAACGCCTCGCTACACAGGCACTGGCAGCTCACGAAAAACAATCACCGTAAATCGACCGACCCAGGCATGATGCCCAGCGGATTCACTAACTCGGAAACCCACACGGTTTCCCCAAGCACGGAGGCGACGGGATGCGTTCGCTACCAATCACTCCCCTGATGGTCCTGTTCCTGATCGGCCTGGGTGGCTATCTGGGATGTGACCCCAATTCAATTCCACTCTCCCCCGACGCGGCCACCCCTGCCAGTTCCTCGGAGGCGTATCCCACCTCCGCAGCGCCAACGAATGCGACCTCCGCAGCGCCCTCGAATACGACCACCACGGTAAGTTCTCGCACCGCCGCGGGCAGTGTGATCACGATGCCCGATCGCCACCCTAGCACGCTGCTCATCGGCAGTTTCAACATGCAGCGGTTAGGGCCGAGCAAACTGGGCAATAGCTGGGTCATGGATAAATTCGCAGCCATCATTCGCCGCTTCGACGTGATCGCGCTGCAGGAGATCACCAGCCAGGACCAGCGCACAGTGCCTCAATTGCTAGAGCATGTCAATGCGGACGGGTCGAGTTACAGCTATACCATCAGTCCGCGCATCGGTCGTGAAGCCACGGGTTACTACGAACAGTATGCCTTTGTCTACGATACCACTCGCGTGCGCAGCGGCGACAATTTCTGTTACGTGGTGCAAGACGATGACGACGTGTTGCATCGCGAACCCTTTGTGGGTCGGTTTGAAACGATTACCAGCGGCGCGCCTTTCACTTTTACGCTGATCAATATTCACACCGATCCAAGCCAGATCGCTTATGAGCTGGACGTGTTGGCCGACGTCTACATCAACGTTCGCCAGTTCGAATACCCTGAAGATGACGTGATCCTGCTGGGAGACCTCAACGCAGCCCCGTCTCAGTTTCAAAAGCTCGGGCGGATCCCTGGGTTTGAACCAGCCATCGACGGCATCCCCACCAATACACGCAAAAACAAAACGTACGACAACTTCGTATTTGATCGCCAAGCGGTCCGCGAGTTCACTGGACGCTCCGGAGTGCTGGACATGGAACAGATGTTTCAAGTGCAGATGGCCGACGCGCTGCGCATTTCAGACCACATGCCGATCTGGGCTGAGTTCACCTTTACCGAACAGAGAGGCGGCTACGCTGCCACCAACGAAGGAGCTCAACTGGTTCGCTAATTCAACTGTGCTAGCTCGCACAAGTTGGCGGCTACCACCGGCTGGGGGCAGCTCCACACCAAAAAGAACATCGCTTCACGGGCCATGCGACCCGTCGGATGCCCTGAGATAAAGCCTGCTCCCTTGGCCGCCGACAAGCCGGCTTGCGTTGCCCGCAGCACCAGTGAATTGGCTCGTTGCCGCAGCTCACCGGCGGTGATCGACTCCCCACCGGCGGTCAAATCCGTCAACGCATATCGCAACTGCTGAGTATCCGCATCCAATTTGTCTGCGATCTGTCGCAGTTCGGGTCGTTGCTCGGCCTGCTGTCGAATGAAATCGACGGCAGCCATCGTCAGGCCGATGGCCAGGGTCGATGTTTGCAGCCCGCCGGCCCCGCCACCGGTGTTTAAGCTCATCACATTCTCGACCGGCCCCGCCAAAACTTCCTCGGCCGCAATCCGCACCTGCTGCAATGTCACTTGGTCTGTGCAACTGGCGGTGAGCGCCATCAACGCTTGTCCTCGCCCGGCTTGTACTCCGGACCGCGCTGTCGGCAGAGCTACTAGTGCTTGTCGACCATCGGCGAGCGTCGCGCCCATGACGATTACGTCGGCGGCAGGCGCGGCCGTAACCCATGGGCTGTAGCCATCGAGCAGCAACCCGCCGTCCTCCAACGCTTCGGCCATCAGCACCGGCTTGGCAACATGCTGCCTGCTGGTGGTCAAGTGGCTGATTCCCACCGTCGCGAATTTCTCGCCACTGGCCAATTGTGGCAGCAGCTTGTCTTTTAGCAATTGGTTTTCGCTGGCCACGATGCGCCGGCAGGCGGCATGCCACTGCGTGATCACAAAGGCCGTAGTCAAACAGCTTTGGCTGATCGCTAAGTAGCCTTCCAGGATTTGCTCCTCGCTCCAGCTCCAGCCCCCGTAGGATTCCGGGATGAACCAGCGAAACAGTCCCAGCTCGGCGCACCATCGCATCTGTTCACGCGGCCAGTTGCCGCTAACATCCAGTTGGCTAGCGGCGGCGCGCAGGCGGTCGCACAGTTCGACCGCCGAATCAGGTAAATGAACTTGATCAGACATGAATTTCCCTTACAGCGGCGCGGGGATATCTCGCGTGCGAAAGCGCCAAGCGGCCAACAATATCCACATGACTCCTCCGGCCAACAATAAAAGCGTCATCCCCAGCGGCCCCAGCGCATGAGGCCAACTCCGGGTGCGTTCTTCGAGAGGAACCCACAACCACCAAGCCGCTGCGGGACTCTGGCTGGCGAAGTGCACCATGGAGTCCGGCTTGTAGGCGCTCAAAAAAGTGAAGTTTCCTACAAACGCCGTAGCGTCCGTCGCCTTGCTCAATATCTGCAGCATAAACTGCAATATAAAGATGCCCATCACGATCCCCAATGTGCGCCACCGGTAGCGATCCCAACTGCTGCAAAACAGACTCAGCCCCAATACAAAGAAGCTCATCGCGAATAAGTTGCACGTCGGTGCGATAAACTGATTGGCGTCGACGTATGTGGCCAGCGGGGTCTGGATCTGCTGTGCAGGACCGAGTTGTATGGGGACTTTCCACGGCAATAGCGGCAGTGAGACTTCGACCGTGGGAGCAATCTGTTGCTGCACGGACAAGGTGTGGACGCCGCACGCTAGGCCGAGCCAACACGTGCTGCACAAGCCGATCAGCCCGGCGACGCATACCGTTGTATGGCAAGCCAGCCACCGCAGTCTACCAACCGGTTGGGCCAGCATCATTTCCATTGTTCCGCGATTGATTTCACCACTGACGACATCCGACCCGCGGGAAATCGACCAAACCAATACGCATAAAATCAAAATCGGTTCATGAAACACCATGGCGATGCTGCCGCTGTAGGTCAGCAATTGTTCCAGTGGCACGGGGATAAATCGCTCGAACCGGCGCAGTTGCTCCAGTATCGAATGCAGTTGTTGCAAATCGAATTGACAGACAACCCACACGCGGACCCAACAAAATAGGAACAGAAGGCTAGCGCAGGCGATTAGCAGCAGGGCCGATTCGTAGAGTGATTTCTGAAGTAGTAGCCGCGTCATACCCCCGTGGCTCCATGATGATAGCGGCGGTAGATCGATCCGATCCCACCGCGTTCAATCAGTACATCTTCCAGTTTCAATTCCGCAACCCAGTTAAACCATTCCTGTGGTTCGCCGGTCAGTTGCAATTGTATGCGAGTCTCCGTTGGTGAGACGCGATCGATATCGTGCGCCAACAGCAATGGTTGCTGCGCGAACTGCGTTAGCCACTGCTGCGAGCTGCTGGTCTGGCCGCTCGGAGGTTCGTCCAATTGGCCGCGCGGCAGTTCGTCCAATTGGCCGCGAGGCGGGCGCCCGCTAACCCAGTGCGAGTACTGCAACTGCGGCACGTCGACTCGGGCGACAATTTTTCCGGCGCGCAAGATGGCCACGTGATCGCAGGTCTCATCGATATCGCTAAAGATATGAGAGGACAGGACTACGCTCCGCCCTTGTGCGCGGATCTCGCGGATCAACTGCAGCACGGTGTGGCGCACATTGGGATCTAGATTGGCCGTCGGTTCGTCGAGCACAATGATGGGTGCCTGACAACCGAGCACAATGGCCAGTGCCAGTTTCTGCCGCATGCCGGTGGACATAAACATCACTCGTCGGGACAGTTCCAGCTCCAGTCGTTCGGCCACGATTTGAGCGGCATCCCAGGAACCATGCGGGTGCAGTCCACTGAACCAGCGCAGCAGGCTGGAGCCGCGCATCGAGCGCATCAGCCGCGCATCGCCTGGCAGGTAGGCCACCTGCCGGCGCGCTCGCAGTCGATCTTTGACGATATCGAAACCCGCGATGGTGCCGGAGCCACGGGTGGGATACAAGAAACCCAGGAGGGTCCGCAGCAGCGTGCTCTTGCCGGCACCATTGGGCCCCAACAGTCCGAACACACAGCCGCCGGCGATCTGCAGGTCGCAATCGACCAAGGCATGGTTGCTGCCGTAGCTTTTGCTCAAACCTTTCGTTTCGACAGCCCACATGCCCGCTCAGCCTTCCCCAGCGTAATCCAGCTTAATAATTTCAATTTAGCATCTCGCGTATACGTTGAGGCTACCAATTGCACCACTCACATAGAGCAATGATCGGCGGAGCGATCAACGACTTTGAAGCAATGATCGGCGGAGCGATCAACGACTTTGGCGTGAACGGCTACAAAAACGCTTCGAGCTACAGGAAGTCTTCCCAGCCACGCGACTGAATCTGCTTGACCACCTCGCGAACTTGCTCCTCAGCTTCTTTGGGTGCTACCAGAGTAGCGTTCGGAGTGTGTACGACAATCGCGTCTTGCATGCCAATCGTTACCAACAGGTGGTTTTCATCGCCGAATACGATCATCCGCTGCGACTGGATCGGTAGGTAGCGGCCACGCACGCAATTGCCTTGCTCATCGGGCTCGGTCAGCCTTCCGATCGACTGCCAGCTACCGACATCATCCCAGCGAAAGGGAGCTTCGATCACAGCCACATCGTGATAGCGTTCCATGACCGAGTAATCGATAGAGCGGCCCACGATCTTTTCGAATTCGCTGTGCAGAGTGTGGGCAAAGGCGGGCGTACCCAGGGTGGCGGAGATGGCGTCGATGTGTTTCATCATCTCCGGTTCAAATTTCCGCAGTGCTTCTAAAATTGTGGCCGTCCGCCACATGAAGATTCCGCTATTCCAGTCGTAGCTGCCGGACTGCAAGTAGAGCTCGGCAGTCTGACGGTCGGGCTTCTCACGGAAGGCCTTTACCCGGTATGCACCTGCTATATTGGAATCACTCAACGCCTCACCCCGCTGCACGTAGCCGAACGATTCGGCCGCGTAGGCTGGTCGAATGCCAAACGTTACTAGGCGACTGGGGGACTGCTGGATCAACTGCATCCCCTGCCGCATACAGTCTTGAAACTGTTGGTGGGTGCTGATCACATGGTCGGCTGGGAGTACCAACATGATCGCTTCCGGATCGGCCTCGGCGATCATTGAGGCGGCCAAAGCGATACACGCCGCGGTGTCACGCTTCATCGGTTCCCCGATGATCTGCTCTGGCGGCACGCTGGGCAATTGCAGGCGGACCGGTTCGACCAAGTGCTGATTGGTCATCACCAACGTATGCTCGGGTGAGATGAGGCCGGCCAAGCGTGCAAAGGTGGCTTGCAGCATGGTGTCGGCACCCACCAGATTGAGAAGTTGCTTGGGGTACTTCTCGCGACTGGCAGGCCAAAAACGCGTTCCCGAACCTCCAGCCATAATTACGGCATGCAACACAAGAGTCTCTCCGAGCTAAGTTTGGGCGAAAGTGGGACTGATGCCCCATTGTAGATTTGATGTGCATTGTTCACCACTGCCATTTGGCCGACCTACTGGCGAATCTTACCGGCGAATCTTGTGCCGCGGGCTTGTATTGGCCGCAGTATCGCCCATGGCTGCAGTTTGGATTAAGATAATAGCGGCTCACAGCCTCCCTCAATAACTGGCGAATGCACCACACTGGGGCGCTGCCAGTTGGCTTGAGCCACGGTTGCCATTCATCGCACTTCCTGCCTCCATAGAAAGAACTCCCATGCGTACCCTTCGATCCCCCTCGTCAGCAATGTCTCTGAGCGTGGCCACAACGTTGCTGGCAACGGCTGTTATGGCAACTGCCTGTGTCGCACAAGAGGCTCAGCAGAAGCCTCAAGCGGAAGTTGCACCCGCCGCGCGGACTGCACCCCCAGCATCGCCCGAGCTGAAGTCGATCTTTGACGGCGAAAGTCTAGACGGCTGGAATGGCGACCAACGGCTATGGAGCGTCCGCGATGGCGTCATCCGAGGCGAGACGACAAGCGCACAAGCCGCCAAGGGAAACTCATTTTTGATCTGGCAGGGAGGGACCACCGATGATTTTGAACTGCGCCTGTCGTTCCGCTGCACAGCGGATAACAATTCGGGGATTCAATACCGTTCCCAGCATCTCGATCCCAAGAAAGCTCCCAATGCGTGGGCCCTGCGCGGCTACCAGCACGAATTGCGCAATGAGCTGGATTTCCCGAACGTGTCGGGATTCATCTATGGTGAAGGGCTGGCCGGCCGCGGGCGAATCTGCCTAGTGGGTGAGCAAGCCCATATGGTTGACGGCAAAAAGGAGGTCACCGCGACTCTCATCGATAACGATGAATTTCGCAAACTGTTTCGGCTCGATGACTGGAACGACGTGGTCATCATTGCCAAGGGCCCCCGGATACTCCACTACATGAATGGTCGGCTCATTCTCGATTTCACCGATTCGCCAGACCTAGCTTTGACCTCCGGCGTGTTGGGACTGCAACTGCATGCTGGCAAACCCATGTGGGCCGAATTCAAGGATATTCGCATCGCCAACAAAAAGTAGGCTCGCGGGCCTACGCAAGGACGTGGACAAGGCTGTGGGAAAGAGCTTGCGGGGTGTGGTACAATGAGGGGGTGGCTTTCAGCGCTTTCCCCCTCTCAGGCCGATGTCAATTGGTTACCCCATCGATGTACTGGTGCCCTCCGCAGCTACGCACATTGCACCATCAAAGCGGGGCCTTGCAGTCGGCTTTGACCAATCAATTTATGCGAGCCGTGTGCCTGTTTTCGCGACTGTCAACAACAGTCGCATTGTTGTTCGTCGGCTTGATCTTTTGCAATACCTTCGACAGTGATTGCGTGGTTGCCGACGAGCGAGTAGACACCGGAGCAGTCGATTTTGCGCGCGATATTCGACCACTGCTTTCGGATCGGTGCTTCCTGTGCCATGGGCCCGACGCGGGGCAACGGGCCACAGAATTGCGGCTGGATGATCAGGATTCCGCTCACGAATTGGCGATCGAGCCCGGCAACGCACAGGCCAGCGAGTTGGTGCGGCGAATCACCAGCTCCAATACAGATGAACAGATGCCTCCGCCCGAATCGCACCTGCGACTCAGCCCTGGCGAAATAGCTCTACTGCGTCGTTGGATCGATGAGGGGGGGACATACGAGCAGCATTGGGCATTCGCCACTCCGCAGCGTCCACCGGTACCGCAAGTCCAGCAGACCGCTTGGCCGCGCGGCGATCTGGACCGTTTTGTATTAGCTCGCTTGGAACAGCAGCAGTGGGCTCCCAGCCCTGCCGCCGATCCAGTCACCTTGATCCGCCGCGTAACACTCGATCTCACGGGACTGCCGCCAACGCTGGACGAGATCGATGACTTCCTAGCCGACTATGCGCGGCGGGCCGATATGGCTTACGAACAGTTGGTGGATCGACTGCTGGCCAGCAGGCGCTACGGCGAACGCATGGCGGTCGACTGGTTAGACGTCGCCCGCTTCGCAGACACGTATGGTTATCAAGC
>CAKQNH010000080.1 GCA_934255105.1 uncultured Pirellulaceae bacterium | reverse complement strand
GCTGATCCCCTTGGCCTCGATCACCAAATCGCCCAAGTGTTTACCAGGCGGAATTTGGATCTCCAGTTCGTCGGGTCTATCTTCGAAGACCTCAGCAGATAATTTTTCGTAGGAGGCGATGCGCGCCTTGCTCTTGGCCTGCCGCGCCTTGGGAGAGGAGCGTATCCACTCGAGCTCTTGAGCCAGTGCCTTCTGGCGCCCCACCTGCTGCCGCTGCTCGCGTCCCAAGCGTTCCTGCTTCTGCTCCAGCCACGAAGAGTAATTGCCTTCGAACGGGTGCCCCGAGCCTCGGTCGAGCTCCAGGATCCACTGCGCCACGTTATCCAAGAAATAGCGATCGTGGGTTACGGCTACGACGGTGCCAGGATATTGGTGGAGGTGTTGTTCCAGCCAATGAATCGACTCGGCGTCCAAGTGGTTGGTCGGTTCGTCGAGCAGCAGCAGGTCGGGCTGTTCGATCAGCAGTTTGCACAGTGCAACTCGCCGTCGCTCGCCACCGGAGAGCTTGCTCACGTCTGCGTCGCCCGGCGGTAGGTTCATGACCGTCATGGCTACTTCCACCGTGCGGTCGAGTTCCCACAGGTTGTGGGTATCGATCACGTCTTGAAGCTGAGCCATTTCGTCGTACAGCTTTTGCAGCTTGGCGTCGTCGGTGACCTCACCCAGCAGCATGGAGATCTCGTTGTACCGATCGAGCACCTGTCGGCGGACCGCCACGGCCTCTTCGACGTTGCCTTGGACGTCTTTGTCGGGATTCAACTGCGGTTCTTGCGGCAGATAGCCCACGGTGAAGCCAGGCATCAGGCGAGCTTCGCCGTCGAACTCCTTGTCGACCCCGGCCATGATTCGCAGCAGCGTACTCTTACCCGCCCCGTTGGCCCCTAGCACGCCGATTTTGGCACCTGGATAAAATGATAGCCAAATGTCCTTGAGCACCTCTTTGGACCCGTGCTTTTTGGTCATCGACTCCATCGTGAAAATATACTGTCGGCTCATCTAATGTGTCTTTTTAACTCGCAGGAAGAAAATGAACAATGGAAAACCTAGCCCACAGGGCGGCATATCTCTGCCGGTGGCGTCAGCCACCGGACCAATGGAAATGTATCGAAAGCCCCAAGAATTTACCCGTCTTCTGCCTACTCACAAGCCCTAGCGGCCTGTCAGGAGGCCTGCTTTGCTAAGCGAGCGCCAATAAAATACAATGGATAGCTTATGATACCCTGCGACGCTCGGTTCCTCCCCTGCCCCGCCCTTTCCACGAAGAAGCTCCACATGAAGTTGCACCGTTTGTTCACCGCGTTGGCACTCGCTGGCCTAGGTTTCACTGTTGCTGCAATCGCGCCGCGCCCCGGCTTGGCACAAAGCAAGGGCGATGATGTGCCCGATGGTCCCTGGATTTCATCGGTCGTATGGCAGAATGAAAGTGAATTGCTCGGCACGCATTCACAAGGCTTGCTGTTCCGCCCCGGCGAAGTCGTGCGGGCGGCCAGCAAAGCTCCGCAGGAACTGACTGTTATCGGCCAAACCGAAACATCGCTGTGGAGCGTTTGTGCACTGAATGACGGCCGCGTTGTGGCCAGCGATTATCGAGGCGGAGTGTGGTTGTTCGATGGTGCTGCCTCGCCCGCAGCCGATAAAAAGGCAGACAGCGCGAAAGCGGATTCACCTGCCGGCAAGCCCTTTGAGCTCGACGCGCGCTGGATTCGCGCGTTGGAGAAGACGCCCGAAGCGGATCAGTTGCTGGCAGGAACCGAGGATGGCAAGCTGCTCCTGTTGTCTGTTGGCGAAGCGAAAGAACTCCGCCGCATCGATGCTCATCCTGCCGCTATCTTTGACATCGCCTTCAGTGCGGCAGGAGATAAAGTTGCTACCGCTGCCGGAGATGGATCCATTAAGATCTTCAGTTGGCCAAAGCTCGAACCGATTGCTTCGATGGTGGCCGATAAGGACGCTACCATTTGGAGTTTGCTGTTTGTTAACGACGACAAACAGATCGTCAGCGGCGGCAGCAACAATGCCATTCAATTGTGGGATGTGGCCCGCGCCCAGTCGATCGTGACCATCGCAGTGGCTGGCAACTGGGTAACGAGCCTAGCTGCGCTTCCCGATTCGCCGTTGGTGGTAGCAGGTTGCATGGACGGCAAATTGGTTGTGGTGGATTGGCAGGCGATGCACGAAGTGCACAGTCAAGCGGGCCCCGGCAGCGCGATCTGGTCCATCGCGTTATCTCCTGGCGGCCAGCAACTAGCTATAGCCACTCGCAAGCACGGTTTGGCTGTGATCGATGATATTCAGCCCTGGATAGCCGCTGGGAAAACCGCCGCCGAAGCCGTTCAAGCCGTCCGCCCCCCTGCCCCGCCCAAGCCATAGCACGAGCACTCTCCGTAGCACGGGCACTCCTGCGCGTTTACAAGGTAGAAGGCTCGTGAAAAGTTGTGGTGTATAAACGGCACTCCCGCCCGTGTATGTTGAGCACCGTGTATTGCGGCGACTTGTCGTGGCTTTTTGTCTGTAGCTGTGCGGCCGTAACGGTTTCAGGGGCGGACACATGGAGACATATTGGACGGCGGACCAGCCCTTCTTAGCTAAACCCCCAGCTTTACTCCGAAACATTTCGTACCGTCTAACTCATCGTGCGACGGAGGTTTGCGCAAAAGCTACGACAATTCGCAGCAGTCCAATGTTGCCTACTCGCCACCCACCATCAATTCGCCACCCACAATCGCTGTCGCTGCACGATTTATTAAATACACCCAGCTTTTACACCACGCGACAGTAATAGTGCATGATAATGCCGGCGGCTACGCACACGTTGAGCGAATCGATTCCAGGCTGCATCTCGATCTTGACGCGCCGATCGGCCTGTTGCTGAACAGCTTCCGGCAGGCCATTGCGTTCGTTGCCGACCAAAATCAGCAGCGGACCACTGCGCGTGCTACCTGCCAGCGGCTCTGCATCGCTGCTGAGAGAACTGGCCAAACTGACCACCCCGTGCCGCTGACGCAACCAGTTTACGTCGCTCAGCAGGTCGCGCGAGCGGAAGAGCTGCAGACCCAGGACCGTCCCCAGCGAAACTCGCAGCACGCGTCGCGCCAGCGGGTCAGCCGTGCCAGGACCGATAATGACGCGCTCGATTCCCAGCGCCGCGCAACTGCGCAGGATGCCTGCTAGGTTCTCGGGATCTTGAACGCCAACCGCACACACCAGCGTTTCACGCTGGCTCGTACACTCAGCAAAACTCTCCTGGACCGACTGCAGCGGTTGTCTCAATCCGCAAGCGATGACGCCGCGATGGAAATTGTAGCCCACGATCTGTTCGACCAGCGCGTGATCGACTAGCAGCAAGTCGGTGTCCGATGGCGCTAGCTCACGGTATCTATCTGCGTATTTGCGGTCGAGCAGAATGCTCCGCACGGCATATTTGCTGTGCACCAAACTCTCGACCGACAGCGGACCCTCGGCGATGAACTGCCCGCTGAGTTCCGTCCAGTTGCGATTGCGGATCTCTCGGAATGGTTCCAGCCGGCCATCTTCCAGTGAGTCGATACTATACTCGGGCACGTCGCTAGACCTTTGCACTCGGCGGTGCAAGGTCTTCATGAGTAGCTTTGCCGAGTTTCTCGACCAGGCGCTTGGCTTGGCCCGAGTCGATGGCCTGCTGCACTCGCCGCGCGCACTCTCGCAGATCGCTGTGGACACCCGCGACCCATAGTCCGGCCGCAGCGTTGATTACCACCACGTCGCGACAAGCGCCCGTCTCTCCATCGAGCACACTGCGGATGCGAGCCGCGCTAGCCGCCGGATCATCTGCGAACAGCTCGTCGCGCGACGCGCGCGGCAAGCCGAAGTCCTCGGGGCTCCAGCAATGTTCGACTATCGCCTGCGGCGTAACCTCCAAAACGATCGTCGATGCGGCCAGGCTGATTTCGTCGACGCCGTCCGTTCCTCGGACCACCAGCGATCTGTGGCTGCCCAGTCGTTGTAGGGCCAGAGCCATCGGGCGCTGCATTTCTTCGGCGCCGACCCCTAGCACTTGCCGGTCCGCGCTGGCTGGATTGGCCAGTGGCCCCAATCGATTGAAAATTGTGGGGTGGGCAATTTCCCGTCGCGCCGAGCCGACGTGACGCATGGCGGGGTGAAAATGAGGCGCAAAGCAGAAGCAGATCCCCAGACGCTCTAAGCTGGCGGTGACGACCGCCGGGCTGGCCTCTAGATTAATGCCCAGCTCGGCCAGCACGTCGGCTGAGCCGGTTGAGCTGGTGATTTTGCGATTTCCATGTTTGGCTACGGCTACGCCACAGGCGGCGATCGCGATAGCTGCCGCCGTGCTGATATTGAAGGTTTTTGCACCATCGCCGCCGGTTCCACAGGTATCCAGCAGCGGCCGCCGCTGGCTTTCCACCGTCAGCATCGAATCGCGCAGCGCTTGGGCAGCCCCGACCAGCTCGTCTACCGTCTCCCCTTTTTCGGAAAGTGCGACAAGGCAAGCCACAATCGCCGACTGCTCCGCTCGGCCGCTCAGCAGCCAAGCCACCATTTGTCGCATCTGTCCACTGGAAAGATGCTGGCGAGATTGGAGAGAAGCCTGAATTGAGGTAAGATCTGCTGTTTGCACGCGGGGCAGCCTGTCGACAGAGGGAGAGAAAAGGGCATTGTAACCCATCCCCTCATGGCCCGCCAAGACTTTACAGGTAGCTCCTCAACACCTGCTTGCTCAGGAAGTAATGATGGCACGCAAAATAATCATTGATTGTGATCCTGGAATCGACGACGCCGTCGCTTTGGCGCTGGCCCTGTTTGACCCGCGTTTGGAAGTGCTAGCCATTACGGCTTGCGCTGGCACCGTGGATGCAGAGCAGGCAACGCAGAATGTGCACGCTCTGGTCGAACGCCTGGATCCGCCCAAGATTCCGCGGATCGGCTCGGCGCTCAATCCCGAATCGGGAGCGGCGGTATCCAATGGAACGCTATTGCATGGTGAGGGGGGATTGGGCAATCTGCAGTGGACGCCTGTCTCACGCCAGCACTCGCTGACGAGCGATAAACTGATCGCCGATATCTTGCGCTCCGATCCGGGCGCGGTGAGCATCGTATGCATGGGGCCGTTGACGGGGGTGGCCAAAGCCATGGGCCGCGATCCGGCAATCATCCGCATGGTAGACCGCATTATTATGGCTGGAGGCTCCGCCACTGGGGTTGGCAACGTCACGCCGTGCGCTGAGTTCAATATGCACTTCGACCCGGTCAGCGCCCAAACCGTGTTTCAATCGGCCACGACGAAGAGCCTGATTCCGCTGGAAATTGCCCGAGACCTGCGTTTTGGCTTTGAGTTGGTAGAGAAGTTGCCACCCAAATACACCAAAGTCGGGGCTGTGCTGGGGGAGGTGGTCCCCTACTTGTGCCGCGCTGTCAGACAACATCTTGGCCAAGAGATGATCGACTTGCATGCCGTGCTCCCCATTTTGATGTTGCTCGAACCCATGTTGTTCGAATGGGAGGAGATGGCCGGGGATGTGGAGGTAGGCGGCGAGCTCTCGCGTGGCGCGACCATTTTTGACCGACGTTCACCCCGGCAATGGCGTACCAATATGGAAGTGGCTGTGGCTATCGACAAGCAAGCGGCCTACGATGCATTTTACAACTGTCTAAAATACGCCGCCCACGGCAGTTGAACTCCTTACCTAACGGAATTCGCCAAGAGGTTCGGCAGCTCCTTACGTAGCGGAACTCGCCAAGAGTTTCGGCAGCCCCTTACGTAGCGGAACTCGCCAAGAGTTTCGGCAGCCCGTTGGCCGAAAGTCTTGGCGACTTCCGCTACCACAATCCGCGGCAGTTATCGTTGGGACGATGCTAAGCGTAAATAATAGATCTCAGAACTTGCTGCTGCAGTTCGATCCATTTCCCATTTTCTGGGGTTTAATGCTCCGCGGTTTGGAGCCGGCAAATTGTAAGTCAATTTATTTTGGAGTCGAAGATGCCGGGTCGTTCGTTGTGCGTACAAGCCATAGCTCTAATATTATCTACTAGCCTGCTGCTCTCATCGGCTGAAGGTGCAGACCGCCAGACGGTTCAGGCTGGAACGGGCCAACCCGCCGAACAGCCGCAAGCCATTGACTTCCAACAAGTCATGGCCGACTTCGAGCTGAGCAACAACTACGGCACAACCGTCGCACTGCGAGAATTCGCCGACCGACCCATCGTGGTCTTAGCTTTTCTAGGCACACAGTGTCCACTGGCCAAGCTCTATGGCCCACGACTGAATGAATTGCAGGAGAAATATGCCGACCAAGGTGTCGTGGTGCTGGGGATCAATTCCAACAAACAAGACAGCCTGACCGAACTGACCGGCTACGTGCATCGCCAGCATATCGCCTACCCGATGCTCAAGGATGTGGGCAATCGCTTAGCCGACGCTGTGGGGGCTACGCGAACTCCTGAAGTGTTTGTGCTCGATCAGCAGCGACAATTGCGCTACCACGGTCGCATCGATGACCAGTATGGCGTCGGCGTATCGCGCCAGGAACCTACTCGTAACGACTTGGCTGAAGCTATCGACGAACTGCTTGCTGGCCAGGCCGTTAGTCAACCTGAAACGCGGGCTGTAGGCTGCATTATCGGGCGCGTCAAACCGGCGCAGACGACGGGAGCGGTGACGTTCAATAAGCACATTGCACCGATTTTCAATGCGCATTGCGTGCAGTGCCATCGCTCGGGTGAGATCGGTCCCTTCACCTTGGGCAGTTACGACGACGTGCTGGGGTGGGAGGAGACCATCTTGGAAGTAATTGCCGACAATCGCATGCCACCCTGGAATGCCAATCCTGAATATGGGCACTTCAAGAACGACGCTCGGCTGAGCGAAGCCCAGGTTGAGCTGATCAAGCAGTGGGTAGCTGGCGGCATGCCCGAGGGGGCCGCAGAAGATCTACCTGCGCCGCCCCAGTTTGTCGAAGGCTGGTCGATCGGCGAGCCCGATCAAATCATTTACATGGCCGACAAGGCCTTTGACGTTCCAGCTCAAGGGGTGGTCGATTATCAGCGGATAGTCGTGGATCCGGGCTGGACCGAAGATAAATACATCGTGGCCGCCGAGGCGCGCCCTGAGAATCGTCAGGTGGTACACCACATTTTGGTATTTGTGATTCCACCGGGTGCCAAGCGGCATGATCTGGGATCGGTGGTGGTCGGCTACGCTCCCGGCAGCCTGCCCATGCGCGCCGACGAAGGGATGGCGTTATGGGTGCCAGCGGGTTCAAAGCTGCTGTTCGAAATGCACTACACACCCAACGGGCGGCAGCAGACCGATCGCAGCTACATCGGCGTCCGCTTTACAGACAAGGAAAAAGTAAGCAAGCTACTGACTGGGCACATTGCCATAGAAACAAAGTTTGCCATCCCGCCAGGAGCTTCCGATCATCAAGTGGTCGCTGCTTGGAAGGCTAAGCGAGATGAATTACTGCTAAGCATGACGCCTCACATGCACTTGCGCGGCAAGTCTTTCCGCTATGAAGCTGTCTATCCCGATGGGAAGCAAGAGATCTTGCTGGATGTCCCCAAGTACGATTTCAATTGGCAGTTGAAGTACATTTTGGCCGAGCCCAAGCTGTTGCCTAAGGGGACGCGGATTATCTGCACGGCCGTGTTTGACAATTCGGAGGCCAATCCAGCCAACCCCGATCCCACGCGTGAAGTCCGCTGGGGCGATCAGAGTTGGGATGAAATGATGATCGGCTTTTTGGACACGGTCGCCGCTAATTAATATAATTAACAGCCGTCCCACAGCGATACTTGGGCTACACTGATTGCAGGAGAAACACCATGCAGATGACAGCCATATTTATGCAGTGTCCCGAGGGGTACATTGGCTTTATCGAAGAGCTTCCAGGTGCAAACACTCAGGGAGCCACACTTGAGGAAGCTCGTTTGAACCTAAGAGAAGCCGTGCAAATGGTTCTCCAAGCCAACCGTGACATGGCGCAGCGCTCGATAGCAGGCCAGGATGTCCGGCGAGAGCCATTTGATTTGTCGACATCTTGAAGCGCCGCGATCTTGTGCGGCATCTCCGCACACACGACTGTGAGCTACACCGCGAAGGAGGTAGTCACTCGGTCTATGTCAACACTGTAAACTCGCAGGTTTCTGCGGTTCCTCGACATCGAGAAATCAATGCTTATCTCGTTCGTAAGATTTGTCGCGATCTTGGTATCCCGCTGCCGTAGTTGCTAGGCTCGTTCAGGTCATGGATCGTATGAGCGAAGCGGTCGTTCTGCCTGATTCGGTTTTTCTCGGAGCCGTTAGCGGATGGTCGCTGAAGATCATCTGTAGGTGAAACAGAGTTCGCTTTTGATTTGTCTTATACTCTGGAGGCCAAGCTCCAGGTAATCAGCAATTCAAATCGTACACGACTAGCTCTGTGGTATGCCAATCGACTCTGAGAATCTAGGGGAACTGCTCGATCGCTACTGGTCTGTGCTGGTGTCGTGGGTCGGCGGGGCTCGTGACGAGGCGGAGGATATAGTGCAAGCGGCATTTATAAAGTTGGCAGCCGAGCAACCGCCACCAGCGAATTGTGCTGCCTGGCTATTCGTGGTTACTCGACGTCTGGCTATCAACGAGCGTCTATCGCGAAACAAACGTCGAATGCGAGAGATGCAGGTTGCCACGCAGCGAGTCGAGCCGCTCTGTTCGCCCAGTAGTTCCGCTGCTCTCGAGCTTGAGGAATTGCTTAACAAGCTCCCAGAGCGACAGCGCGAGATGGTGATCGCAAGAATTTGGGGCGAGCTAACGTTTGATGAGCTTGCGTCTATGTTCGGTGAGCCCAAGGCGACGGTCTGGCGAATTTACCAAGCGGGGATCGCTGAGCTTAGAGAATTTTATGAGAGGGATGCAGATGAGTGATTTAGGCAATCAATCCATGCCAGACGACAGTGGCGAGTGGGATGAATTCGAACTTCAACTGCGCGCACGACCGCTTGGCTCGAGTTCTCCACGGCGCGAAGATCTACTCTACCAATGCGGCTACGCGGCGGGGGTTGCTGCCAGTCGGAAGCAACGTTGCGCCACTGTTTTGCGCTGGCAAGCGTTCAGCGTGGCCGCTGCCCTGCTAGCTTGTGCCGCATTGGCAGCGAATTTTCTTTCCGACGACGAGTCTACGAGCAGCGCGAAGCAAGCAGTCCTGAATAAACAAGACACTCGCGAAGAAGTCAAAGTCATAGACTCCGCAAATAAACAAGCCTCCGACTCCATCTGGGTTGCCTTATTGACTGGGAATCGCAGTGTGGACGCGCAACGGCGCGGACATTTACGAACTACAGGAATGACGCTGGGCGATTGGGAGGCCGATGAAATCGAAGGCTTTGTTGTCCCGATGAGCCCGGATGGTCGTGGCACCATTTTGCAGCCCAGAGATTCTTCACTATTTCTTCAAGGGGGAATATAACCATGAGACGCTGTGAATTCATCCTTAAGTGCTTGATTGGGATCATCCTTATCGGATGGCCAGCCAGCCTCTTCGCGCAGCCAGACACCACAATCAAGAAGCAGTTGACACTTCCACCGCAGGCGGCCAAGGAGTACGAGCCCTTCTTTCATTTGCTCCCTCCCGAGGAGGACCAAGAACCGGGCAATGCGGTTCCAGTGTTGCTGAGAATGGTCTATGAGCAATCTCGGTTTATGGAGAATGTTTATCCGAAACTCCACGAATTCGCTGAAATGGATACGGCAGACCCAAGGTTCAAAGATTTCTACTTTCAGCGTTTTGCTGAACAGATCATTCGCGCTGGATCTATGAGTTTCGCAGACTGGCAATATCCTCTGCGCAGCGATCGACCGTATTCGGTTCTGCTACCTGACCTGCAGTCGCAACGGCAGTTCATAGGCCGCGGGATGACCGCTTGGATTAGGCTGCTTCTTTCGGACGGCGACATGGATGGAGCTCTCAAGTGTATCAGGGCACAATTGGCGTGTGCTCGGCATTGCGCCGCGACACCCGTGCTCGTCTGTCACTTGGTGGGGGTCGCCATCGCGAACCAGGGGTTCGACAATCTCGAACTTGCTATGCAGACTGGAAAATGCCCGAACATGTATTGGGCATTGGCGTCTTTACCACCGACGCTACAGGAACTCGGGCCAATCGTGCGCTGGGAGTTGTGGGCGGAACCCACGCGTTTGAGCGAACCTTTGCCTGCCATCGGGGATGAGCAGTGGGTTCAAATTGCGCAAGAATTTGTTGAAGTGTTTGCGGACGCGAGCAGCGAGCGTTACACCGAAGAAGAAGGCGCACAGTTGCAGAGCAAAATGCAACAATTGGCTAAGCAGCAACTTCCCGAGGTGTTTGGTTTTACCGACGCAGACATCCAGAAGATGTCCGACGAGGAGCTGATCATGCGTTGGATCTACATGAAGTACTGTCGACTCCGCACTCAGGTTGAGCCGTTGACGTTTCAAAGCCCACTCCAGGTTATTGCCGCTAAAAATAAGATCGAGGCCGAGGATAAAGCGCTTCTCGCCGCCACGGGTGCGAAGTCGAGCCCATATCCAATCGTTCTACCGCAGGGCATTCTTTCATGTCGGAACTTCGAACGTCGCGTTAAATTTCTGCAAACTATCGAATCGCTCCGCGACTATGCCAGCAAGCACGACGGTGGCTTTCCCACCAGCTTGGCCGAACTAGACCTGCCAGCCCCCAACGACCCTTTCACCGAGCAGCCATTTGAGTACGAGCTCAATGGGCGCACAGCACGACTGCATCAAGCAGAAATTGAAGGCTACACGTCGGCGCTTTACGACTATGAATTGACCAGCCAGAAATAGAACTTAATAGTTTCCATGTCAAGTCGGGGACCCAACGGACCACGCGATACTAAGTGTGGAGAGACTCGCGTGCCACGACTAGCCCTAGGGACGGGGGACGGTCGCAGCTTGAGTTGCTGTTGACGTCGGCGGAGAACAATTCTAGTATCCCCGGCAGAACTATGTATTTGCGTCGTTCTGCCGTGGCC
>CAKQNH010000079.1 GCA_934255105.1 uncultured Pirellulaceae bacterium | reverse complement strand
CGTAGCAGGCCACGGTGGAATTGCCCTACAATAGTGCCGCACTCTACAGGCCAATTCCAGACAGGCCAATTCAACGCCTGTACTTCCAGACACCTTCGCGCGACGAAACTATGGCACGACTCATATCATTCGCGGTGCTCATCGCGATCATCGTCTTCATCGGGCTGCTGTTCTACAAAGTCCTGATTGGTTTCTTCATCCCCGTCTTCTTAGCGACCGTGCTGGTGGTCGTGTTCCGTCCCCTGCACCGCTGGGTACTTGAGCACACGGGACAGCGTGAGCGGCTATCAGCGGCGATCACTACGCTGCTGATCCTGTTGACGATGCTACTTCCGATTGCCGCCGTCAGCACAGCGTCCGCCATGCAAGGCCTGAGGCTGCTGGAGCAGAACGATGCGCAGACGATTGCCTTGCGATTCACTCAATTGCGAGCTTCGCTCGGTCTGCAGATGCCCCCCTACCGTGACCAACTGAATGTGATCAGCGAAGAGATCGACGACATTGCCAAGAACACGGCCGATTCGGTGGTCAGCGATGAGAACATCAGGCTGCGACAAATTGGCGAGCGGACCACGCAGACATTGATCCATACCAAAGCGGCCGTACAAGCGGAAACCCCCGAGCTGTTCGATGCGCGCTTCGATGAACTGATCGAACTGTCAGAACAAGTTGGTCTGCCGAGCGATGAGGATTTTGGCGCCGCCAAGTTGGCCGTCGAGCTCAGGGCCAAATTCAGCTCGCTGCGCACCGCACTGCTGGGCGGAACGGCGATGGCCTTCGTCCGCGACGCGGTAAACCCCGATCGGGAGAAGGTCAAATCCTACGTCGACCACGCGATCACCTACGTCCGCCCACGCCTCTTGTCACTGACCGGTGCCACCGGGACGTTCATCGCCAAGCTGATCTTCGGCACAGTGATCATGATAGTGACGGTCTTTTTCTTTCTGGTCGACGGCCCCTCCATGCTCCGCAACATCATGCATCTGAGCCCGCTGGACGACGAATATGAGCAAGAGCTGCTGATGGAATTCGATCGCATCAGTCGCGCTGTGGTGATGGCCACCATCCTCTCCGCCGTCGCGCAGGGGCTAACCGCTGGTATCGGTTTCTATTTCGCAGGGATGGAGTATCTGGCTCTGCTAGTCATGTTGACCACGACCTTTGCCATGGTTCCCTTCGTGGGACCGGCTATCATTTGGATTCCAGTCTGTATCTACTTGGCCATGAACGACCATGTGTGGGCCGCAGGCATGCTAGCCGCCTGGGGCATATTGGTAGTTGGCACCATCGACAATGTGGTCAAAGCGGTCGTGCTGCATGGCCAATCGCAACTGCATCCACTGCTAGCCCTGTTGAGCGTATTGGGGGGCGTGCAATCGCTGGGGCCGATCGGAATTGTGGTGGGCCCTATGGTAGTAGCCATGCTGCAAACGTTGATGAGCATTCTGCAGCGCGAGCTGATCAACTTAGATCAAGACAAGTTTGTATTGAACACAGCCACTGCCGCGCCAAGTCCTTCGACTTCACCAACGGTGGCCTCACCCGACGATCTGTCCAACTCTGGCCAGTCGAAATCTGCCCCGGCGAACTCCAGCCTGCCTGCGAGCGACACCAGCGATGCCTGAACTGCCCGAAGTCGAAACCATGTGTCGCGGCATTGCACGCATCGTGGGCCGCACGATCCAGTCCGTCAGCCAGCCTGTGTGCCGCTACCGCCCCATCGCCATCAAACCCAAACTGCCCACCATCGCGGGTAAGCTTCAGGGAGAAGCCGTGACGCACGTCTCGCGACTGGGCAAACGCGTGCTGATCCACACTCGCGACTGGGCTCTGATACTACAGCCTAAAATGACGGGGCTCGTAGCTATCGAAATGCCCCCCAGCCCCGAGCATGTTCGATTGCAGATCGACTTTACTGGCCTGCCCAAACTGCGTCTGCAATTTTGGGATCGGCGTGGATTGGGTACGGTGGAACTGCTTCACAACCAGGATATCCAAGCCCGCATTATCGATGGGCGGTTGGGACCCGACGCTTTGGCCATAGATGCGACTCAGTTTTCGCAGCGTCTGAGAGCGACCAGGCGGGCGGTTAAGGTGGCTCTGCTAGATCAGAAACTGGTGGCAGGAGTCGGCAATTTGTACGCATCGGAAATGCTGCATGTGGCTCGCATCCATCCGGAACTGCCCAGTGCCCAACTCAGTCGCACGAAATTGACACGCTTGCACGCGGCCATGCAAGCCATCTTGTTGTCAGCCATCGAGCACGAAGGGTCAACACTCTCCGACGGCACGTACCGCAATGCGCTCAACGATCCGGGGGGTTATCAAAATTATCACTTGGTTTACGATCGCGCGGGGCTAGTCTGTGCGACTTGTCGCACAGGTATCATACGCCGCATCGTGCAAGCTCAGCGTTCGACATTTTACTGTCCTCGCTGCCAGCGCAAGTCGTAGGCATTGGGCGTTGCCCACGCGGTTTAACGAATGGAGCGAACCAAGTCGCGCGGGGCGTTGCCCACGCGGTTTAACGAAGCATTCGAGGTAGACGAACAATGGCCTTACGGCAATTCGCGGATGCGGAGCTTGCGGAATTGAATCGGCGAACCCTCGCTCTCCAAGCACAGGTAGCCGCGTGAGGGCTCGATGTCGGTGCCGCCTGAAACTTCTTCGCCGTTGACCCACAAGCGCACCTCTCCATTGATGGCGCGAATGTAGTACTGGTTCCAGTTTCCGTGCCCCTTGGCTAGATGCTTCCGCGGAAAGCTGCGCGAGCCATCGGGAGACAATGGTGGGAAGGGAGTCATTTTAACGCGCACCGCAAAGACATCGCCATTGGTGCCGAACCAATCGGTGGGCCTGCCTTGTTTGGCAATCTTATCGGTAAAGCCATGATCCAGGATTTGGACTTCGATTCCGCTCGGTAGCCCTGGCTTACCAGCCTCCGTCAGTTCCTTGATCGACTCGGGTGTAGTCCACACGAATACTCCCGAATTGCCGGCCGCCTTTTCGTGCATCCACTCGACCACCAGTTCAAAGTTGCCAATTTGTTCGGTGGTTCTCAGGACACTGACCGGCTGTCCCGTGCAGTGCAGCACGCCATCTTTCCATGACCAGGTGTCGGGCGCACTATTGACGTGCGTAAAATCCTTCTCGCCCAGCGAACGCCAGCCGGGGCCCGTGTCGTCGACGGCTGCCCGGATCGGCTGGGCGGCGTCTGACGCCGTGCTGGGGGCTGCGTCCTGCGTCCAACAAGTTGTGGCGGCCAGGGACAGTGTGAATGCTAACACGAGTCTGGAAAAACAAATCTGCATGGTGGGATCTCTTGCAAAAGTGTGGGGGGACGTGAGGCCATTTAGCATCGTAATGAGAGTTACCGTCGCATCCGTGACACCAATTACCGCTCCGATGCTTAACCACGGTTCGTCTACTGGGCGGTCGCTTCATAGAGTGGCAAGTGGCGGTAGCTGACCTCTAAGGATAACAGATTGAGCGTCGTTACGTACAAGCGACCGCCGTAACTCGCCCAAAGATCGGGTGTGGGATAGTTGGGGTCCCAACTTCCAGCCATCTCTCCGTCGACGACTTGACTACTGAGCAACAGCGGATACAAGCGATCATGCCATTGCTTCCAGCGGTCACCTCGCATGTGAAACATGACTTGCGTTGCGTAATACCAATAGTAAGTGTCGCGACGGCTGGCAGAAAGGCTGCCGTTCTCAGGTGGATGAGCCAGTAGGTGATCGGCGCCAGCCATCATTTCCGCGCGGTCGCGCTGCCAGCCGAAATACAATCGCATCAGCAGTCCAACGCTGGTCATGACCGAGGTGGGAACCAACCCGTGTCGCTGCTGCGGTGTGTCGGCGGCATACGGATTGTAGCGATATAAATAAGGCTGCTCCGGCGAACTTTGACTCGCGATAACGAATTTTTCAATCGCGTCAAAGCTCTTTTGCGGGACGCTTAAGCCAGCCAATTGCCCACTCTTGAAGGCCATCATAAACCAACCGGTAACGCTGGTATCGGCACCCATTCCGGGACGATAGCGCCAACCGCCCAGCTCCGGATCTTGGCTGGCTACCATAAAGTCGATCGCCCGCTGCGCCGCTGGCCGCAGTTGATCGTCCTGAGTCATGCCAACCGCTTCGCTCAATGCTAAAGCCGCGATGGCATGGGAATACAGCCATGCATTTTGATCTGAGGCTGGGTTTTGTGGAATGTACAAATCTCCGTTGGGCTGCTGATGTTGCACCAGAAACTCAATCGCCTTCGTGACCGTCCCGGAATATTTGAATTGATTGTGCGTGTAGCCCGCTCCCTGAAACGCCAGCAGGGCCAGAGCAGTGGCCGCAGTGTCGCTGCGTATCAATACTGGCGTGTCGAAATCTTGCAATCGCCATGACCCATCTGGGCGTTGATGCTTGGCTAAGAACTCGAGTCCCCGCTCGATCGCCAATTCGGTCTGTGGGGCCAGAGTCGATTCATCCTGGGGATGCTGGTCCTTGAGCCGGTCGATACGCTGCTGAAATGCCGGTTTGGGCAGGGCGACTTGCCCGGCGGCCAGCGGACCACCGACATCCTGACGCGCGAAGCGCTGAGTTTCCAACTGTGGTGGTGCCCAGTTGTCGAGCGATACGTCGCGACGATTGAGCAGTCCGCCCACTTGATCGGGCGTGGGGGCGACGCCACCGGGACCGGCGATTTGATCGATGTTTAGCAACGTAGAGGGCAATGTCGATTGACCTGTAGCTGGCCCCTGTCGCGCGTTGCGACGCGACAGCGACGCCCCAGCAGGGCCGGTGCCTGTGCCGGTGCCGGACGCGGCGTTTAATTCCGCTGCCAGTTGACCTTGCATAGCTTCCAGTCCGCCCACGGAAGTTGGACCGGGGTTGCCGCTGCGCCCCAGCGACGAACGCTGCAGATCGCGCTGGGCACCGTACAGTCCAGCCACATCCTGAACGGCTGCCGTGCCATCATCGGGCGATTGGCTTAACTGCGACGGTGAACGTCCGCTCAGTCCGCTAGAAAAACTATGCAGTTCGCCCGCTTGTTGACTTTGCGGCGCACCTAGGAAAGGGAGTTGACTGGAGCGTGATTGATGCGTGCTGGAGCGGCGTTGCTGCGTGGCCTGCGAGCCGAGCACGATCTGCTGGCTGGGTAGCGGATCGCTACTTCCTACCGCTTCTATTCCCTGGACGGGCATCGAGCTGGGGGCCTCCGCCCCCAATGTCCCACCGGCCGTGCTGCGAGGTAGCGACATGGCTAGATCGTTGAAGTTTGGCGTGGGAACCTGCGCGGGCAATTCGCGACGCTGCTCCCGTTGCGGAGTTTGCCCCAGCAATGCTGCGGGGGACGCATCGGGCGGAGTGGGCACCTGTGACAGTTGACTGGTTCGCCCTTGATCGCTGCGCGAAAGTGCCGCCGCCGATGGACTCAGCGGTGCAGGTTCGCTCGCATCCAACTCAGCCGACTCGCTGGACGGGGCCTGCGGGAATGTCGGCTCGACGCGTGGCGCGGTCGACTCGCTGCGCGACAGCTTGGCGGCTTGGTCGCTGCTGCTGGGCGTCGAGGTCGCAGGCTGATCGCGCTCGAGCAAATGCGGCGTGTGGCTCAGTTCAATTTTCGGCGAAGGGCTGACAAGGTTTGCTCGCTCGGAACGCGCCAGCGCCAGCCTAGGCGTGTTTACCGCCTCCACTTCAGTCGGTTGATGCTCGGTCTCGACCGGCTTCAAGTAATCCGGGCGGCTACCACTCTGGGTGGTATTAGACAGTCGATGGTATTGCTTCGCCTGCAGCCTGTCGCGTTTAAGCACTTCGCGCTGTGCGGCCAGCGAATCCAGCACATCCGGCCACATCCGCGTAAAAATGACCACGTTCACTGCCGCGACCATAAGTACCAAGTGGATCAAGACGCTCAGCAGAAAGGCCATCTGCATCGACTTCTCCACCACCCGGCTGACCACCTTGTTGAGCAGTAGCGACAGCAGTAGAAACACTACCGGCGTTGCAATAGCATAGCTCCACGGATTGTACAGCGGGCGTCGGTCGGCGGTATCCAAGAAGGCGAAGGCCACGCCCAGCACCGACAATCCCAATAGAAACAGCACTACGTTCAGTGGCCATATGGGCTGCATGTCCTCGTGCCCAGGATCAATACCAGCCATTTCGGAGTATCGCATTCGATCGGACATGCTAGCATTGGCTTTCGAAGCGAGAACGAACAATGAGTGGGGTAAGCTTGCATCAACCCGAAGAAGGCACAAGTCGTCGCGAAGGCCTGACGCTAATTTTCGCCCGCTGCGCGTCAATTGTCCAGTCCAAGCGGGTGCAGATCAACTTAACACACAACCAGCTTTGCTATAGCGGTCATGGCCGAAAGCGGAGCGACTGTCTATATTTCGGTATCGACCTTTATTCCATCACCCCGAGCGAGGGCAGAAGCAATTTTTAAGTTCATCCACGCTGCGGACATTCACCTGGATAGCGCGCTCAAGGGACTCCAGCAATACGAAGGTGCCCCGGTCGACGACATTCGCCGCGCACCACGCGACGGGCTGAATAACCTAGTCAATTTGGCAATCGACCAGCAAGTGAAATTCGTTGTGGTGGCTGGTGACCTGTACGATGGCGATTGGAAAAACTTCCAGACCGGCATGTACTTTGTCAAACAAGCGGCCCGGCTACGAGCGGCGAACATTCCGCTGTTTTTTATCGCTGGAAACCATGACGCAGCCAATAAAATGACCCGCTCGCTGCCGCTGCCCGACAACGTCACGCTGCTGTCCCACGAACAACCGCAAACTGTCCGCCTCGAATCGCTGGACGTGGTCATTCATGGCCAGAGCTTCGCCAGCGAGAAAGTCGTGGAGGATCTGTCTCAAGCCTATCCCGCCGCCGTGCGGGGTTGCTTGAATATCGGACTGTTGCACACCAGTATCGATGGACGCGAAGGCCACGCATCGTACGCACCCTGCTCGCTCGACGGCCTCAAGAGCAAAGGCTACGACTACTGGGCGTTGGGGCACATCCACAAACGCGAGATCCTCTGCCAAGAGCCATTTATCGCCTTTCCAGGGAACATCCAAGGAAGGCATATTCGCGAGACTGGTCCCAAGGGCTGCTACTTAGTCTCCGTATCGGACAGCTTGCAATTAGAGCCGGTCTTCCATCCACTGGATGTCATGCGGTGGGAGATTGCCACGGTCGATGTCAGTGACATACAACATGTTGATGACATCCTCAACTGTGTCTCTCAACAGCTCACGCAGCTTACATCACTCGCACCCGACAAGCCACTGGCCGTGCGTGTCGAATTGACCGGACAGACCAAAGTGCATCGCGAACTGTTGGCCCAACAAGACCACTGGGTGCACCAGGTGCGGGGCTTGGCCCTGGATGTTGGTCAAGGGAATATTTGGATTGAGAAAGTTAAAATCCGCACCAACCACATCTCTCGCAGCGGTGCCAGCCCGCAGGTCGACGAAGCCGCTTTGGGAGAGCTGGCCGAGCTGTTCGCAGAAGTGCGAGCAAATCCAGAACAACTGAATGAGCTGGGTTATAACTTCGGTCCCATCGTGGCCAAGCTACCACCGGAGCTGAAGGGCTTGGTCGGCGACGGCGATCAGGCAGATGTGTGGCTTGCCGGCGTGCTGGATCAAGCAGAAGCACTGCTCAATCACCGACTGCAACACGACCAAACCCCATAGAGCACACCTGTGAAAATTGCCGAACTTCGCCTGATCGCCTTTGGGCCGTTTACCGATTGCTACATCGATTTATCAGCGGGTAATCACGGCCTGCATATCATCTACGGCCCCAATGAGGCCGGCAAGAGTTCGTCGCTGCGCGCGGTGACCGATTTCCTGTACGGTTTTCCAGGTCGGACCGCAGACGACTTCCTGCACTCGTACAAAAACCTGCGTGTGGGCGCGCAACTACAGCACAGCGACGGCAGTCGACTTTCTGTCGTGCGTCGCAAAGCTCAGAAGCTATCGCTGCGCTGCAGCCAAGATGTTGAGCCCGTGGCCGACGATGCACTGTTGCCCTTCCTGGGTGACATCGATCAAGAGTCTTTCAAAACGATGTTCGGCATCAACCACCAGCGACTGCGCGAGGGAGGGCGGGATATCGCCAACGGCAAGGGACACCTGGGGCAAATGCTGTTCGCGGCCGGCGCGGGTGTGGTCAACCTGCAGCAACTGCAAAATGATCTGCTGGCCGAATCCGACGAGCTGCTCAAATCCACCTTGCGGAGTGGCTCTATACACCAACACCTGAACGAGTATCTCAAGCATCGCCAAGCCGTGACGTCCGCACAAGTGACCGTGGAAACCTGGAAACGTATCGACCAGCAGTACCGCGAGCATCGGCAAGAAAAGGCGCACTTCGACCAGCAACTCAGCCAACTGAGCGCTCAGCTCGCTCGCTTGCAGCGCATCCAAACGTCCGCCACTCCCATCAATCGCTGGAAGAGTCGTCAAGAGAAACTGCAACCGCTGGCCAAGGTACCCCGACTGGAGGATGGCTTTGTACAACGCACTAACGAACTGCTGTTGGAGCTGAAAACTCGCCAGCACCAAGCCGAAGATGCCACCATCGAGCTCGATAAGCTCGAAGCAAAGTTGCAGTCTTTGCATGTTCCGCAGTCTATCTTAACAGCCTTCGAAGCTATTGACGGCCTGCGTGATCGAGCTGGAGGTATTCGTCGGTCGCTGGTCGACCGTCCAACGGTCGAAGCCAAGCGCGACGCTGCCGAACGCGAAGCCCAAGATTTGATGCGCGAACTCGACCGCAACCCCGACTTGTCTGCCATTGAAGAGCTGAGACTACCGCGAGACAAAAAGATTAAGATCCAAAGCTTGGGGACACAACTTCAGCGGCAATTGGAGCGGTTGCAAGCTGAGCGAAAATCGTGTGAACAACTGCGACAAGACATGGCCACTACGGAGCGTCGCTTGGTCGACCTAGATACCTCGGTCGACTTGCTGGCCCTACGCGCATCGCTGCGCGCCATACAACAGCAAGGAGACGTTCAAGGCGAATTGGATCAAGCTAGCGCCCAGCGCTCAGCACTGCAACAACAGATCGACTTGGCGCTCAAGAAGCTGCCCTTGTTCGCCGGAACGGCCGACGAGCTCGAGTCGCTTCCACTCCCCCCCAGTACCACTTTGGACCGATTCGAAGCCGATTTCACTGCTGCCGATCGTCGGCTTCAATCGCTGCAGCAACAACTGGGCGAATGCGAACACAAACGCGATGCATTATCCATGCGTCTGGCCGAAATCGAATCCGGCCAAGCCATCCCTACGCTGGCCGATCTGACGCGATTGCGGCAACTCCGTCAGCAGGGCTGGCACTTGATTCGTAGCGACTGGCAATCCGACACGGCTGACAACGTCAATGTGCAAGACTACCTGCAGAACTTCACCAACTTCAACGATCTTGCCGCCGCGTATGAATACGCCGTCGCGGAAGCAGATCGATTGGCCGATGACCTGCGCACCGATGCCGATCGCGTGGCCATGAAGAGTAAGTTGCAGACCGATCTGGAGCAGGTGATAGCCCGTGAAACCAAGTTCCGTGAGGAACTCTTACACGCTCAGGCTCAGGGAGCAAATATTGAAAAGCGTTGGCTGGCCTTATGGCGACCGCTAGGGATCGCCCCGCAGCCTCAGACCGAAAATTTGTCCCCGGCCCAAAAGCTGCCTGCGGCTAAGAAGGCAGCTCCGCAGGAAATGTCGCCCCAGACCGAGATGCCATCCCCGGCTGAGATGCAGATCTGGTTGCGGCAAGCCGAATCGCTCGCACAGCTTCTGCAGCAGCTCCGTCGGCAACAGGCCATATATGAACAGAAACAAAAGGATTTGAATGAACTTTCCCAACGCCTGCAACACATGCTGGACAACTTGGGGCTGGGCAAGCAAGACGACAATTTCAGTCTGGCAAATAGCCCGGCGACCGGACAAACCGACTATCAACCTACGCTGAGCGAATTGACCCAGCGCATCGACGACAAACTCAGCGAACTGACTGCACAAGCTAGTCGCCATGAGCAATGGCGCGATTCGCTGCACGAAAACCAACATAAGCTCACCGTCGCTCAGACCCAATACGCCGAGAGCGAGGTTGCCGTGGGCAAGCTGCAAAGCCAATGGGCAGAAGAGATGGCACGCTTGGGACTAGAGCCCAGCGCTCTTCCAGAACAAGCCAACAGTCGCTTGGCCACTCTCCAAGAGCTGTTTGAAAAGTTTAAAGAAGTCGATCGATATCGCGCGCGACTGCAACACATCGATAGCGACGCGGAAGTGTTTGCACGGGATGTTTCCACGCTATGCGCCAGCATCGCGCCAGCGCAACAGTCGCTTCCAGCAGAACAAGCGCTGCATCGATTGGTTGAGCAACTGGAACATGCCCGGTTAGCTGAACGTGAACATAGCAGTTTAGTGCAGCGCCGGACCGAGCTGAGCGCCTCTCTGGAACAGGCTCAGAAGCGATCCGAGCAAGCCAAGCTGCAGCTCGATGACATGTTGCGCCAGGCTGGGGTCAGCCAATACGATCAACTCGCCCCTGCCGCTGAGCAGTCCCGCCAACGGCGCGAGCACGAACAGGCAATTGCCGAATTGGAAGACGAAATCGCTGGCTACTCTGCCGGTGCGTCGCTGGCAGATTTCGTAATAGAAGTCGAACGGGAGACCGCTCAGGAACAGACGCTGGAACAACGACTGGCGCAGGTCCAGCAGGAATTGGCCGAACTAAACGAGCGGCGCGATATCGTCATCGGACAAATCCGTGAAGATGAAATCGAATTGGACAAATTCGATGGCAGCGATGTTGCGGCGGAAGCCAATGCTCGGTGTGAGAGCAGCGTTGCGCAACTAGATGACGAACTGCAAGCGTTGGCCGTGCGGTCTGTTGCCACGGTCGTCTTGAAAGCGGCTATCGAACGCCATCGCGAAAAGAACCAAGGTCCGATACTCGGCCGCGCGAGCGAAATTTTTAGTCAGATCACATTGGGACAATTTACCGGCCTACAAGCCGAATACGACACACGTGGAGAACCAATGCTGGCGGGGCTGCGCAACAA
>CAKQNH010000078.1 GCA_934255105.1 uncultured Pirellulaceae bacterium | reverse complement strand
GCCCTCCCCCTTCCGCCCTCCCCCTTCCGCCCTCCCCCTCGCCTAGGCTCGACCCCTCCCGCGCGGGCAGGGGTGCGATTCGCGTGGGCAGGGAATGACTTGTGGGGTATAAAAAGGCAGGAGTGCCCGTGCTACAGAAGAAGAACATGGGTAGTAGCGGCGCGCTACGTTAGCTGGCCGGCACCTTGTTTGGGCGGAGCTCGAAAACTTCTTGAGAACTCGCGGACGACGGCCAACCAACTGGGATAAACCGTGTCGCGATAGGCCGAATCCCAGGGCAAATTGGCCATCAGGCGGCGATGAGCCTCAGGCAAGTTGTGGTAGGGCAAGCCTGGAAACAAATGGTGCAGCGAGTGATAGCGCGTCCCCAATGGACACAGAAATTCCGTCCAAAAAATGCCGCCAGTTATAACTGTCGAATCCAGCACTTGAGCTTCATGGCTCATCTTTTCACCGTTCCCCATATAGCGATGAGCTGCCAGAGTTCGCACGTAGTTGAGGGTCAGGATCGATATAGCTAAGAAGTAGAGTTGCGGTATCCGCGTCCAGGGTGAAAGCCCAATGAACACCAGCACGAAAATCAGGGAAGCTCGTATGAAGCAGGCCAGATCCATCAACGCCCATTTCCACAGCGGCGCATTGGTGGGGACGGGACGATGGTAGTGAAAATCGATGACCAACGATGAAGCGTGTCGCAGAGTCCACTCGCGGACTCGCGGACGCACGAAGGTCAGCGGCGTTAGCAAGAACCTCAGCACGACCACGATAGGCTGTACGAAAACTTGCAAGAAGTAGCACACCAGACCTCGCCATCCTCCCGATCCCAACGGCAGATACTCGCCATCGTGTTGCGTACCGTAGTGCTGGGAAGTGTGATGGTCGTGATGGGATTCATAGAAGTAGGAGGGAGTCAGCAGCGGAATGCCCGCCAGCAGGTCCCAGGCGATGCGAAACGATCGCATTTCGCCGGCTCGGAAATGGGCGATCTCATGCGTGAACGATCCCAAGCGATATAGCGCCACCACAGCTACCACAAAACCGCACCAGGCGGCAGGAGAAGTGATGGGCATCGTCAAGTAGAAATTGGCCCCGCCATATCCCAGCACTAGGCATGTTAGGAAGTCACTCCAGTACAGCCTTGGGTCATGCCGAAATAGATCGCTGACTAAGGGCCGCGCCTGCGCTAGCAGTAATGGTTGCGAACGAACTGCCTGCGACGCGGTGGGAGAAGCAGTGTTCGAGGTGGGATGCATGGTGTCGCCTCTCTTGTTTAACTCCGCAGTTGGTGGGCCGGATAGCTCTGTCTGCAACGTCCATCTGCGGCACAAATGGACGGCATAAAGTTCCAGATTGCCTTTTGGGAACCAGACAATCTGGAAGATAGAGCCAAACTATTGTAGCTAGAAACCCGGCGAAATGTCCAAGGGTGTTGGTCCCCCAGCACTCGCTATCGCGCCAAACGAAAGTGGCCTGAGCTGGCTACTTGCCGATGCAGAATCGACCGAAGATCTCTCCCAAGATATCTTCGCTGTGGACTTCACCAATGATCGAAGATAAATCGTCGATGGCAATCCGCAGCTCGCTGGCCACCAACTCTTCCCCCTCGGCCCGAACCACCAACTCATTCGCGCGCTCGATAGCGGCCTGAGCCAACTCCAAGGCACCGCGGCAGCGCGTGGCGGTGGCATGCATGGCATGCGAATGCAATTGACTGCGGGCGTCCTGTAGGGCTTGAGCGATGCGTCTGCGCAGTAGCTCGATGCTCTGTGGATCGTGAACGCTGACCGTCACAGCGCAGCGCTGGGCCAGACTCGAAGCAAGTTCCGCAGCATCAGTCTGTAGCGGAAGTCGCCAAGGCTTTCGAGCGTCGCGCTGCTGCACATCCGCAGTAGGTTCCGTAGCCGAAACGGAAGCCATCGCGCTGAAGTCGGCAGCAGCCAAATCCGACTTGGTACCCACCCACAGCACGCTTGGAACAAGGCTTTGCAGTTGGGCTTGCTGCGCTTCGAGCCACTCTGCCGCTGGTGGTTGGTGCAAGTCGACGCACAGCAGCGCTAGATCAGCGCGCTGCAAGCGTTCGTGCAATACATCTTGAGCGAGCGCGCGCGGCGATTGCTCATCTAGCTCCTCCACGCCGGCTGTGTCGGTGACCTCGACGCTCAAGCCATCCAGCACGATGCGCGCGGTGACCGCGTCGCGAGTCGTCCCGGCCTGCGGCGAGACGATCGCGCGCTGCGAGCCGACGAGCGCATTGAGGAGCGAGCTCTTGCCGGAGTTGGGCAACCCTACCAATACGATCGCCGCATCGCGAGCTCGCGCGCCGCGCGAACGCAACTGCTGAGCGATGCTGGACAACTCTCCGGCGATCCGCTGCAAGCCGGCTGTCAATTCGGTGGGTGAGATGAACTCGATATCCTCTTCTACAAAATCGAGCCCTGCTTCTAGGTGCGCGGTCAACTCTACCAGGCTGTCGCGCAGGCGTCGCACCGGTTTTGAGAGATTGCCGCCGAGCTGCTGCAAGGCCTGGGTCAGGTCGTCAGCCGTCTCGGCTTCGATCACTCCCAGAACCGCTTCGGCCTGAGCCAAATCGAGCTTGCCGGCCAGAAAGCTGCGCAGCGTGAACTCGCCACGCTCGGCAGGTACGGCACCCAGCGAAATCAATTGCTCTACCAGCGATTCGACGATGGGCAATGAACCCAGCACATGCAGTTCCGCGCACGGCTCGCCCGTGTAACTGCGTTGGTCGGGCCAGTACAAGATGGTCAGCTCGATGCGCCGTCCAGCCCATCCCAGATCGGCTGAGCCCTGCAGAGTAGTTGCCTGGCTGGCCTGCACCTCTTGTCCGATCAGACGTTCGAGTAGCGCGCGGGTTTGCTGGCCGCTGAGGCGCACGATGGCTCGCCGCCCTGGCACTACGCCGCTGCCAACGGCTACAATTGTCTGCTGTAGATCGAACTTCATAGTGCGGTATATTGTACACTGGAGTACTGAATCAGATGCCCATCATCATAGCTCAATGCGAATCTGGCCTACGCCATACCCGATCCACCATACAATTGGGTGCATCTCAGCAAGGGCCGGTCGCAGTTTTGATAGGGTTGTGGTCATCGATAGTCAGCACGCGAATTGCATCGGAAACATATCTATCCTGGCGAACGCTGACGGTAACGGCGGTTCTGGGGCTTGACCGGACTGCAAAGTGAACGAGGTGCCGGAACTGCCGTTCACGGCGTGGTTCTGCGATCTAACTAACTTTATGGTTGTAAGTGCTGTTCGGTTGTCGAACTTGAGGATTCATTGAGCATTCATTTCTTTTGCTTCAACAGTTCAGACCGAAGCCGCTCATTTTCAATTTTGAGCCTGAGCAGCTCCTTCTTCAGCGAACTGACATCCTCCCGAGTCTTTCGGCCCACGCCATTCGTTGAAGATGTTGCCTTCGCAACGATTCCGTAGAAGGCTTTTTCGATCATCGATCTCTCAGCGTCCATCGAGTTGGCGGTTTCCAAGGAAGCAACAACGTCGAGAATTGCCTCAAATTTCAGTTCGAGTTCGCCAAGTGCTTTTTCGGTTGCGTCGTCGGTACGTATCATCGCCGATCCCCTGGCAAAACTTTCAGGAGATGCTTGCTGAGCAAACGCTGTTCTGTTGCAAGGAAGCAGAAGCGTCAAAGCTAGGAGTGTCCAGATCGATTTCATAGCATTTCTTCCCTTGTTTGGAGTCGCAGAAAAAACAATGAATAGCAATCTATCCCATCTGCAACGGCGGGATAGATTGTCCGCCCGACTGAGACGCTTCGCTCCGCACACTCTATGCGGTGCCTAACAAGCTGGCGTCTGCTGGGAACCAGTTTAACGCAGGAACGAACCTCTGGGGACACAGCCGTTGCTGGAGCGTCGCACCCATCCCCAGCGTCGTCCCCTTAACGCACGGTCGATCACGACAAATCGGTGAACGGCTCTCTATAGGCCAAGCAGCGAGATGGGCAAACTGCTAGCATAGTCAGCCTGTATTTGATTTTCAGGAGACGAGTGATGCAAAGCCTGCAGTCGGATGCCCATCCGCTTCCATATCAGTTCCTGCGCCGACTGCGTAGGAAAGAAGTTCGCCGGTGGACTATGAATCCAAAAATTTTGTGTTGGGTATGGATCGGATGGTGTTGCCTAGCCGCAACAGCTCAGACGCCCCTCGAGCGGCCGGTCGAGGAAGCGCCGCGGAGCCAAAGATCAGCCGCCGACCGACAGGCAGGCCAGCGGCCAAACATTCTGGTGTGCATGGCCGATGATGCGTCGTGGCCCTATTGTGGCGCATACGGATGCAACTGGGTTGAGACGCCAAACTTCGATCGAGTCGCGCGGGACGGATTGCTGTTCAATAACGCCTACACACCCAATGCGAAGTGCGCACCCTCGCGAGCTTGCGTACTGACGGGCCGCAATTCGTGGCAATTGAAAGAAGCCGCCAATCACTGGGCTACATTTCCACTGGAATTCAAAACCTACGCCGAAGCATTGCAGGACTTTGGCTACTTTGTCGGCCTGACGGGCAAGGGATGGGCGCCAGGGGTTGCACGCGATGCGTCCGGCAAGCCGCGCAACTTGCTTGGACACGCGTTCAACCAACGGCAGATGAAGCCACCGGCCCAGTTCATATCTTCCAATGACTACGCTGGCAATTTTTCCGACTTCCTAGGCACCGTCCCCAAGGATCAGCCATGGTGTTTCTGGTATGGGTCGACAGAACCTCACCGGCCGTATCAGTTTGGCGTCGGCTTGCGCGATGGTTGGCGCAAGACTTCAGATATCGATCGAGTCCCTGCCTATTGGCCCGACAATGAAACGATTCGCACCGATATGCTGGACTATGCATACGAACTGAAAACGTTTGACGATCATCTGGGGCGAATGTTGGCTGAGCTCGAGTCGTCGGGACAGCTCGACAACACTCTGATTGTCGTCACCGCCGACCATGGCATGCCCTTTCCACGCGTCAAGGGACAGGCCTACGAGGCGTCGAACCATGTGCCTCTAGCGATTCTTTGGCCGCGCGGCATTTCGCATCCAGGCCGAGAATTAGATGATTGTGTAAGCTTCGTCGATCTTGCGCCCACTTTCATCGAAGTGGCCGGCGAGCAGTGGAGCCAGTCCGGCATGCAAAATTCTCCAGGCCAGAGTTTGACGCATATCTTCCAGTCGCCACAGGCGGGACGTATAGACGCATCCCGTTCGCATGTGCTGATTGGCAAGGAGCGACACGATGTGGGCCGCCCCGACGATGCAGGCTATCCCATTCGCGGTATCGTCCAGGAAGGATGGCTATATGTGAAAAACTATCAGATCGACCGCTGGCCCGCAGGCAATCCTGAAACCGGCTATCTCAACTGCGACGGCAGCCCGACCAAAACTGAGATTCTGAATCTTCGCCGCTCCGGTGCCAACGTGCAATTTTGGGAGCTGAGCTTTGGCCTTCGACGGGCGGAGGAGTTGTACGATCTGCGCGCCGATCCAGACTGCATGGAGAATCTGGCAGATAGCCCAACTGCACAGATTCGCAAGGCGAGCATGGCGGAGTTGATGTTGAGCGAATTGAGAAGGCAGGGAGATCCACGCATGTCGGGCGATGGCGAGATATTTGATCGCTACCCGTACGCCGATCCGGCCGGGCGTGGTTTCTACAAGCGCATGATGGCTGGCGAGCAGATGAAAGCCGGTTGGGTTAACCCCGGCGACTTTGAGTGACTTGCGGTTTGCGCTATTGTCGTTGATCGCTCCGCCGATCAGTGTTCATCAGTCGTTGATCGCTCCGCCGATCAGTGTTCATCGTGAATGGCGCATCGATAGCGTCAATTACACGGCAGATGCCCACGGCAACTGATCGGTGACTATTTTTCCTAGCATCTGATCGGTGGAGCGATCAGCGACTATTTTTCCTAGCATCTGATCGGCGGAGCGATCAGCGACTATCTTGCATTAGTGTCCGACTTCGAGTGAGCTTAGGGTTTGCGCTTAACTTTCTTGCGCTTGGGTTTGCCGCCAAAATACGACCTACCGGGATCGACCAGCATCCGCCCGCGTATCGCCTCGCGGCCCAACAGCATGCGAAAGCCCATCTGGTCGCGATTGGCGAGTGTTAGTTCGATCGGCCAGGCCACGCCCATCAGTTCTACGAGCGTCACGATCACTGGTCGCACCGACGATTCGCCGCTTGAACTTTTGACACGCCACATGTCGAACACGGGCGTCTCGACCTCCACGACCCGCGTATCATTGCGCTGTATCGGGTGGATCTTGAAACGCACATATTCCAGTCCCTTGTGCGAGAACAGTTCCATTTCAAACGCATGCAGACTGGACGAGCGCGCCCCGGTATCGACCTTGACCTTGATGGCAGGGATTTTTAGATCCGGCAGCGCGACATATTCTCGCCACCCGATCGTGGGCAACGGTGCAGGTGCGTCTTTCATTCGGCTGGGCTTTTTATTTTAGTGCCGTCGAAAGTCTTGGCGACTTCCGCTACTTAGCTGGTCGAAAGTCTTGGCGACTTCCGCTACGAGAGGTTTCTATTTCCCTGGGACCGCGCCGTCCATGTATCGCCAGCCTTTGATGAAGCCGATCAGGTCGGCCATGGACTGCTGGTCGATCTGAGCCTCGAGTCCATCGGGCATCAGTGAAACTCCTGTGGCTTTCATTGTGTCAATGTCCTCGCGACGAATCAACTCGCGCTTGTCGTCTTGGCCGCGAATTACCAAAGCGTCCGCCGTCTCCTCCGCGATAATCCCTTCAATTACCCGTCCGTCTTCGGTCAGTACCACGTAGCGGAAATAATTGTTGTCGATCGCCAAATTCGGATTCAGAATAGAGGTCAGTAGTTCCAACGGTTGCTTGGTGCGCGAGTCGGAGATGTTGGGGCCAACATCGACGCCGATATCTGCAATGCGGTGACAGGACGCACAGTGCTGGCGAAAGACCGCTACCCCACGCTGCACATTGGGCTCAAGCGCCAGACTCGGCTTGTATTGCTCGACCGCTTGCGCGCGATCGGAATTAGCGATCAGCGACAATTGCTGCTGCAATTGCGTTTTGGTTTCCCCCTTGGCACGCGCCACGAGCTTGGTCAATTCGGCTACGCCGATCTGCCCGGCCGTGATTCGCCCCGCTTGCATCTGCTGGGCCAGCAATTCCAGGCGTGCGGCGTTGGAAGCGATCAGCGGCAGTAGCACGCGCTGCAATTGGGGCGTAGCGCTGGCTAGTCGATCGATCAGCAATGCGTTGGGCGCGTCTCCGCCAATGGCACACCAAGTCTGCAAGAGTGGACCGACCAATTCTGAGTCCGACGTGCCTGCCACCATCTCGGCCAATCGCGCGGGCGTATCGGGGCGAGGCGAGTCTGCCAATAGTCCAATAGCCGCCACGCGCAGACTCAGCGGCTGCTTGTGATCTTCGGCCAGCATGGCCAAGTGCTCCCACAGTTCAGGGGCGAGCTGCGTTTTCATTTGTGCATGTTTGACGATCGGTTGTAAGCAGTCCAACGCAGCTTGCCTCAGCGCACTCTGCCCAGCGGAGACATCCTTGGCAGGCTGCCCCTGGACGGCTTGTGAGATCGCTTGCGAAACAGTTTTTACAATCTCTTTCAACTGCGAGTTCAATTGTTCATGTCCCTGGTCAGCTTTGCTTTGCCCGGCGGCTTTGCCCTGCGCTTCGGCCGATTGTCGCAGGGTAGCAGCCGTCAATGCGCGGGCGATCTGAGGCACTTGCGAGGCCGCGGAAGCATCGATCTCGGAGGTCTGCGAAAGCGCATGCAGCCAGCTTTGTAGCAGTGCAGCGGGTTGCTCTCGCAGCCCGCTGGCAGCGGCCATCAGCACGTAGCGATCACCGTCCTGCAGCCACGCCTGCGTCACCGCATCCACGTGGGCCGAGTCGATGGTCGGCGAGCCAGCCTCCGCCCCGACCGCGTCGCTCGCCGTAGCCCCCAGGCACAACCAGGCTTCAAAGCGAACACCGCTGCTGGGCGATTTCGCGGCTAGATTCAGCAGTTCATCCGGATCGACGGATGAAGCATGGTTCTGTCGGCTAATGCTCAGGGCGACAATCGCCAGCGCTTGCTGGCTGGGGTTGGTTAGATCCGCGTCTAGAAAGGGAGTGACGTCGAACTTGGTTTGCTCCCCTTCGCTCAGCAGGCTCGCCAAGCGCAGGGCGTCGCAGCGGGCGTTGGTGGTCGCATTGGCGTCGGCAGCGATGCTCAGCAGTGGCTGGCTGGCTGTGTGGACTTCACGCGCCAGCAGCAGACGCCGGGCGGTTTGCCGCATCCACGAGTTGTCGGACCCCATCAGCTCGATCAGCTCGGCGTCCGGACGACTCCCCAACGGTCTCTCGCGCAGTTCGCTCCACACCGAGGACTGGTGCTGCTTAGGGCCGACCCACACAATTCTTCCCGCTTGATTGCCCCAGCGTTCATCCGGCCGGTTCTTGAGTTCCGCTGGGACCCACTGCGGGTGTTCGATCACCGCGCGGTGCATGTCGACGACTATCAGTCCCCCATCGGGTGCCAGGTCGACGTTGACGGGACGAAACCACGCATCGCGGCTGGCCAACCATTCGTGTCCCGCCGGTTCGGGTTGTTCGGCAGCCGGGGTCAGTCGCGTACCGACGCGAACCGAACGCTGCCGATGCACGAGCGATCCGGTTGGTTCGCAGGTGTAGACGTCGGTCGCTCCGTCCGCGGGCCCACGGGCGAATACTCCGCAGGCTGCAGTGAACTGACCCGAGTGCAGATTGGATGTGACCCAAGCGTCCACTAGCGGATAGACTCGCGAGTTATCCCCTGCGGGAACCACGTCGACGATACTGGGTGCCAAGCCTGCTAGAGGATTGCCGATCAAGTCGGCTTGTTCGAAGATGACTTGGACTGCCGGATTGCGATTGCTGCAGAACAACCGCTGGCCCAAGCCATCAAAGACCAATCCGAATTGAGCTGGCCCGGTGATCAATTCGATCGTTTTGGTAGCCAGGTGGAAGCGCACATCGCGGCTGCCAATTTCCAGGGGGGCGGCGGGCGTATCGCCGCGCAGTTCGGGGCCCAGTTGTACCGAACCGCCGCGGAGACCGCAGGCGATATACCACCAGCCATCGGGGCCCAGACGTGGATGGTTGGCGCGCAACTGTTCGTTGTCCTCTTTGAACCCTTCCAGCCAAACTTGTGTGTGATCCGCTCGTCCGTCGCCGGTGGTGTCGGTCAGGTAGACTAATTTTCCTGCCACCGTGGCTACCACACCATCCTTCCACAGCGACATGCCGGTCGGCATTTCCAGTTGGTCAGCGAACACTTGTGGGCTATCGAACAATCCATCGCCGTCGGGATCGCTGAGCACGACAATGCGGCCTTGGGGTTGTTCGCCAACACGGAAGGGATAGTCGGGCATTTCCACCACCCACAGCCGTCCTGCGTCATCGAAGATCGCCTCGACGGGATCGATAATTTGTGGTTCGTGGGCCAGCAACCGCGCCTGTTCACCTGCGGTGAGTTCGATAAGCTTCAGGGATTCATCAGGTGGCAAAGGTGCTCGCCGCACCTCCGCAGGAGCCTGCGCCTTGAGACGAGCGCCGTCGAAGGCCACGCTGCAGACTACCCCACAGCAAACTAAACCCATCCAACACAAACCTAGCCAGCGCGTCATAATGTCTATCTTCTTTTTCTTCTCAGGCAACAAAAGTTGAGCGAAAGTCCTGGAGGAACTCGCTACCGCGAACCTCTGAGTTTACTCCCCAGCCCGACCTATCACAACAATAGCAGTTTGAAGCACGTGGGCTCGACGGCTCACTTCCGTGCAGAACTGGGGCATTACTTCCGTGCAGAATTGGGGCGCTGAAAAACATCGAGCACGGCGAAGTCGAGTCCGGGAAGGATTTCTGCTCCAGTCATACGCTGTTCGTTATTGAACATTAACGGCCCATGACCGCGACGATGGACTTGTATCGTTTGGAAGTAGGGATCGATGATCCAGACTAAATCGACTCCAACATTGAGGTATTCATTAACCTTCTCTGTCGTCTCTTCCACCTTGTCCGACGGGGAGAGCACTTCGACAGCCAATTTGGGCACCCCATCGATCATCGTCGTTTGAGCGTACTGGCGAGCCATTGTTTCAGCCGAAAAGTAGGCGACATCGATCCCTACCATCGAATCGGGATCGTGTCGCAAAATCGCCCCCGCTTCGCCCGCGTGAACTTCGCCACACGGGGCGGGTTGGCTGTCGAGCCATTGATCCAAAATTCGCGCTACGCGCGTAACTACGAATGTATGAAAGCGGTTGCGTCTGGTCATCGGCTTCTCCCGCACCACACCACGAATCAGATTTCGCTCCATGTCGTCATCTGGCAGTGCCAGGAATTGTTCCGTAGTCATCAGCGTCGCAGTGCTCATCGACGACTCCCCCTAAGTAGCGTTCGTTAGGACCATAGCCCATTGATAGTAGCATACTAGGCTTCAATACGCGAGCAATTGGAGCTACAGTGACGGTAGCGTTCGGTTAACTCAACGATAGTGAGCAATGCGTGCCTCCTCCCATTCGAAATCGTTGGTCTACTGGCTCGGCGGCTTGGCAATGGGAGCTGACCGACGACGGTAGTCGCACGCTGTGGGACGCCAGTCTGAATGAGAGTTTTCACAGCGGTTGTGGCGCGGTTAGCGAAACGTTAATTGTCTATTTGTACAACAGCCAGGTGTTATCGCGGCTGCGCCAGAGATTGCCCTGCGCAGTGCTCGAATACGGCTTGGGGACGGCGACCGGATTTCTGTTGACGGCCGCCGTGGCCGAACACTACAAAACGCCGCTGGTTTTCACTGCGCTCGAATGTTCACTGCTCCCCAGCCAAATTTTTGGCCAATTGCAACTCGCCGACTCGGTCGAGCGGTGTATCTCTCAGGGCTTGGCTAAGACGCCCGTCAGCGATCCTGGATTTGTGGCTAGCGAGTTTGCAGCTCTGCCAAGGTTGTGCGAGGCATTCTGCGAGCAGGTAGCGGGTTGGCAGCGGGACAGTCCGAAACTCTTGGCGAGTTCCGCTACGGGGCAGTTGGTTGCGAGGCTGAGTGAATTCGTCGAGCTGCATCTGTGGCTGGG